>JAFZDV010000032.1 GCA_017560955.1 Anaerotignum sp. | reverse complement strand
GCAAACGGTCGCTGATCAATGCGATGAATTCTGAATTCGTGGGTTTCCCTTTGTGATTATTGACGGTATAGCCGAAGAGAGCATCGATGGCATCCACCTTGCCTCTGTTCCATGCGACTTCGATGGCGTGGCGGATGGCCCGTTCCACGCGGCTGGGGGTAGTGTTGCATTTTTTAGCGATGGAAGGATACAGTTCCTTCGTAATATAATTCAGCACATCCATGTCGTTGACACTCATGATGATGGCTTCCCTCATGTAATGATAGCCGCGGATATGGGCAGGCACACCGATTTCATGCAGGATATTTGTCACCTTTGTTTCCAGGTCATAAGCGGCAGAATTGGCGGAAACGGGACTTGTTTTCAGCAGTGGCTTCTGTTCCTGCATCAGCTGACGGATGCGGTGGGTCAGAGCATCCATGTCAAAGGGTTTTACCATGTAGTAAGAAGCCCCCAGATCCAATGCTTTCTGCACGACTTTATCCTGACTGAGGGCAGAAAGGATGATGGTAACGGGTCTGTCCTTTTCCTCCAGAGCCTGCAGTCTTTCCAGAACACCCAGTCCGTCCAGACGGGGCATGATGCCGTCGATGATGGCCACATCGGGCTGTGTATCTCTGATTTTATTCATGGCATCGATGCCGTCTACGGCAACGGCCACAACGCGGATATCCTCCTGTTTATGCAGATGGGCAACGATGATATCGCAAAAATCCTTATTATCATCTGCCAGCAGTACTTTTATTGTGGTTTTATTCAAAATGATCCCTCCGATTTGTAATATGATGAATGTTTATGCAGAACTTCCTTGCTTTTGCGTTGATTATAGTATAGAAAAAAGAAGGCTGCAATGACCATTCGTCAGTCAAAATATCCTTGAAAAATCAAGGAAAATCGGTGATCTGACATTCTTTTTGCAAAGGAAGGGGGATGCTGTCTTTCGCCGTCGAATATTGGTTGTCGAAAATGCATAATTTGCAGGAAAACAGCAGAAAAGGCGGACGAAAAACGCAAAAAAAAGAGCCCTTTTTGAGGGCTCTTACTGTTATTTACTTGCTTTTCTTTCTGCGATACGGTCTGTCAGGGCTGCAAATTCTTCCAGACCCAGTGCTTCGCCGCGGATGCGTTCATCCCAGCCAAGGCTCTGGATGATTTCTGTCAGTTCTTCTTTGCTGAAGCCCAGATTACCCAGATTGAACAGGCAGTTCATCAGTGTTTTTCTGCGCTGGCCAAAGGCACATTTTACAATGTGGAAGAACAGTTTTTCATCCACAGTTTTTACTTTTCTTTCGGGCAGCACTTTCAGTGTGATCACTGCAGATGCCACTTTAGGGCGAGGCATGAAGCAGGAAGGCTGTACGATCATATCCATGTTTGCGTCGCAGTAATACTGTACGGCAACGGACAGTGCGCCGTATTCCTTATCTTTGGGGCCGGCCTGCATTCTTTCTGCAACTTCCTTCTGCACCATAACAGTGATGCTGTCTACATGGCGTTCACTTTCCAGAAGGTCCATGATGATAGGTGTTGTGATGTAGTAGGGCAGGTTTGCAACGACCTTGATATTTCTGCCGTCATTTTTTTCCTGAATGATGGCATCGATGTCTGTTTTCAGGATGTCCTGATTCAGGATGGTGATGTTGTCATAATCCGCCAGTGTCTGTTTCAGGATGGGGATCAGTGTGTTGTCGATTTCAACGGCAACGACCTGTTTTGCATTTTCTGCCAGCACCTGTGTCAGGGAACCGATACCGGGGCCGATTTCCAGTACGCAGTCATCCTTTGTAACGCCTGCGCAGGAAGCGATGTTATCCAGAATGTTGGAATCGATCAGGAAGTTCTGACCAAAGTTTTTCTTAAATGCAAAGCTGTTTGCTTCGATGATTTCTCTTGTTCTAGAGGGGGTGGAAATTCTTTCTGCCATGTTTTTCTCCTTTTACAAAATGCTGCCAAGTACACCAAAACTCAGCACAGAAACGATGATACCTGCTGTCAGTACGCCAATGGCGATGACAGGGAATGTCTTTTTGGGGTCCATATTCAGAAGGGCTGCGATCAGGGCACCCATCCATGCGCCTGTACCGGGCAGGGGAACTGCTACGAAAAGGTATACGCCCCAGTAAGCATATTTTCTGATTTTTTCGGATTTGGAATCTGCTTTTCTTTCACACCATTCCACAATGCCTTTCATAGGTGTTTTCTTCAGAACTCTGAAGATGAAACGAATGAAAAGCAGGATAAAAGGGATGGGGATCAGGTTTGCGATATATGCGATGATGAATGTAGGCAGCCATTCCATACCCATGGCAAAGCCGGCGATGATACCGCCTCTCAGTTCCAGAATGGGAAGCATGGAAACGATCGCTACGATCACTTCTCTGGAAAAGATGCCCGACAGATTTTCAACGAACCATGCTGCTAATGTTTCAGCCAATTGTCATTCCTCCTAACGTACAGTTTTATATTTTAGACATATTAACTCCATTTTAACCCTATTATTATACATGAAGAAAGATGCAGGAACAATAAAGAATTTATCAGAATGAAGAAGTTCATGGATTCTGTCACTTTTTGGGGATGTACCCTGAAAGATTTAGGAATATTGTTGAAAAAGGGAGAGCCTGCAGAAAAAAGAATCCCTCGAAAAAAGTTTTCGAGGGGAGATATTCAATATCTTCGATTGACGTATTAGAAATCTGACTTATTTTCTGTTTTTATGGTATCAGAATAACCTTGGAAAATCAATGTTTTATGAGAATAAGCGGTCTTGCTGATAGGTCTGCATTTGTCCATTTTTAGAAAAATAATGGACAAATAATGGACAGAAAATTGCAGACTGCATGTTTATGATCAAGAGAAACAATGATGGAAAGGTGGCTGGACTATGAAACAGAAAAAGAAAGGAAATCAGAAAGTGACTTGTCCGTATTGTGGAGCCCATGCAGTACTTCGGGATGCTGGGTTTGTATATGGAGAAGGTGCTATGGTGGAAAAACTCTATGTATGCTCCAATTATCCTGCCTGTGATTCTTATGTTGGGGTGTTTCGTAATAGTGATATTCCAAAAGGAACGCTTGCAAATAGTGAATTACGAAATAAAAGGATTCGTGCTCATAAGAGTTTTGATGCTATCTGGAAAGAAGGAATTATGACAAGAGGGCAGACGTATCAGTGGATGCAGCATAAGTTCTCTCTGACAAAGAAGCAGGCGCATATCGGATATTTCTCAGACTATATGTGCGAGGAGCTGATTCGGTCGTGTGAAGATGTATTGAAAAATAATATGGTAAAGGGTGCATGATGAGAGAGTGGAGTATGAAATTGTAAATATCTCAATAGAAATGTGATTTTTGATAAATAGTAAAATACAGATTTTTCCCATAAAAGCGTTGCAACTGCAACGCTTTTTGTTTTCCTCTTTTTTTATACTGATTGCATAAAGGAATACATCCAGTATGGAAAAGGGAGGAGAAATATGAGTTACTTTCCATTTTTTATCGATATCACAAATAAGCCTTGTCTGATAGTTGGAGGCGGCATCGTTGCTCTTAGAAAAATAGAAAAGCTATTGCCTTTTGATGTAGAGATCATTGTTATTTCTCCAGCCTTTTGTAAAGAGATTCAGGAGATGGAAGGTATCCATCGTATCTGTAGAAAATTCCATCCTACAGATATCGTCGGCAAAATGTTTGTGATTGGTGCAACAGATGATGAAGCTGTAAACAGCCAGATATCAGAGATCTGTAATGCAGAAGGCATTCTGGTCAATATTGTGGATGACAGAGAAAAGTGTGGGTTCTTCTTTCCTGCATTGGTAAAGAAAGGTGAGTTTGTAGCAGGTTTTTCCAGTGGTGGCGGAAGTCCTGTTGCCGTTCAGTATATTCGTCAGAAAGTCGAGGAAGTTGTGCCTGATTATTTTGATCGTGTGGTAGAAGTTCTTTCTTCTGTTCGCCAGAAAATAAAAACGGAAATCCCTGATATCGCAGAAAGGGAGAAAGCCTTCAGGAAAGTATTTGATTATGCTATGGAAAATAATGGCGAAGTCAGAGAAGAAGAAATCAGCATATTGCTTGAAAGATAAGGTGGAGAAAATGGAAAGAATCAGAGTCGGGACAAGAAAAAGTCAGCTTTCTCGCAGACAAACGGATATAGCGATTGAAACATTGAAAATGACCCATCCAAATATGGAAACAGAGATCATTCCTTTTCAGACCAGAGGGGATAAAATTCTGGACAGACCCCTTTGGGAGATCGGCAGCAAAGGTCTTTTTGCATCGGAATTTGAAGAAATGATTTTGCGTGATGAAATAGATATTGCCATCCATAGCGGTAAGGATCTCCCATTATTTATTGCGGAAGGTTTGGAAATCATTGGTGTGCTGAAAAGGGATGATCCCAGAGATGTTCTGGTTATGCCAAAGGGCAGAATGCCGGAAGAATGTAAGACTATTGGCACAGGAAGTCTTCGCAGACAGCAATGTGCAGCAGAGGTCTTTCCATGGGCGGAATGCAAACTGATCCGTGGGAATATCCATACGCGACTGAAGAAACTGATGAATGGGTGTTTTGATGCTATCATCCTTGCAAAAGCTGGTCTGGATAGAATGGGTATCACCGAAGAAGACGGATATACCTTCCGTGTGCTTTCTACAGATGAGTTTCTTCCTGCAGCCTGTCAAGGCATCGTAGTGGCAGAAGGTAGGCCGGAACTGGCTGACTTCATCGGAAAAATGACCCATGAAGAAACCCGTTATGTCTTTGAAGCAGAAAGGGAAGTGCTGATGCTTTTGAATGCAGACTGCAGCGAACCTGCGGCAGCTTTTGCGGAATTGCAGGGAGATAACATCCGTCTGAGAGTGATGTATGGCAGTTGCCGTGCGGAAGGAACTGCACCTGTAGTGGACCGTTTGAAACTGGCGGAGGAGCTGGCGAGGAGGCTGAAAGAATGACAGGAAAAGTATATCTGGTGGGGGCAGGCTGCGGCGATCCGGAACTGATCACATGGAAAGGACTGAACTTGCTTCGAAAGTGTGATGTGGTTCTTTACGATGATCTGGCGGCGCCGAAACTGCTGGAAGAAGTAAAGGCAGGCTGTGAACTGATTTTTGCAGGTAAACGATATGGGAAACATTCGTTGCCCCAGAATGAAACCAATGCCCTTCTGGTGCAGAAGGCAAAAGAGGGGAAGATGATTGTCCGCCTGAAGGGCGGAGATCCCTTTGTATTTGGCAGAGGTGGCGAAGAAATTCTTGCATTGCAGGCAGAAAATGTTCCCTATGAAGTAGTCAGCGGTGTGACCTCGTCTATTGCAGTACCTGCGGCGGCAGGAATCCCGGTCACTCATCGTAAGACTGCAAGAAGTTTCCATGTGATCACGGGGCATACAGCAGAAAATGGAAAAGGGGCTGTAACAGAAAATCTGGATGTACTGGCAAAACTGGAAGGCACACTGGTCTTCCTGATGGGGCTGCATCATTTAGAGGAAATCACACAGGGGCTTTTGGCAGACGGAAAGGATCCTGGAACACCTGCCGCAGTGATTTCTCAGGGGACAACACCATACCAGCGAACAGTTAGGGGCAATTTAGGAGAACTGGCGGAAATGGTAAGAGCAGCAGAACTGAAAGCACCTGCGGTTATTGTGGTAGGGGAAACGGCTGGACTGGATTTTTCAAGGACCATCCCTAGACCTTTGTACGGCAAGAAAATTGGGGTGACAGGGACGAAATCTGTGACCAGAAAACTGCGTGATCGACTGGAAGAACTGGGGGCAGCCGTAACAGAAATGGATTACTCTGTTCTCACTCCTTACAGAGAAAATATGAATTTAGAAAGAGCATTGAAGAAAGCAGGGGAATATTCCTGGGTGGTGCTTACCAGTCCCAATGGGGTAGAGAGTTTCTTTGATTATCTGAAAAAACTGAAACTGGATGTCCGTAAATTAGTGGGGTTACAGTTTGCAGTCATTGGCACAGGTACAGCAGCTGCTTTGGAAAAGAGAGGCGTGTATGCTTCTTATCTGCCTGAAAAATACAATGTGGAAAGTTTTGCCGAGGGGCTTTGTAAAAAGGTGAATAAGAATGAAAAGATTCTGATCCTGCGTGCGGAACAGGGTTCTGATGTTCTGACAGAAAAACTGGATACTGCAGAGCTGCATTATACAGATGTGAAAATTTATGACATTCGTGTGGATGATGATAAGAGAAAAGATGCTCTTTCCGGAGTACAGGATATGGACTTTATTACCTTTGCCAGTGGCTCTGGTGTAAGAGGCTTTCTGGAAGATGGTGGAGCGATTCCTGCGAAAACGAAAATTGTTTGCATCGGTGATTCTACACAGAAAATGCTGCAGAAATATGGATATGCAGATATGCTTGTGGCAGAAAAATTCAATGTAGACGGTGTGGTTGAAATGATCGTAAAGGAGGTAGAGCAATGAAAAGATTCAGAAGATTACGTACAACAGAAACGATGCGAAAACTGGTCAGAGAAACCAGAGTTTCTGCAGAGGAATTGATTTACCCCATTTTTGTGATCGATGGGGAAAATATCAAAAATCCTGTAGCATCCATGCCTGGGGTGTATCAGTATTCTATTGACCGTATGGATGAAGTGCTGGGAAAAGTAACAGACAGTGGGATCAGTGGTGTGCTGATTTTTGGTATCCCTGCAGAAAAAGATGAAGTGGGTTCTCAGGCATATCATCCTGATGGTATTACCCAGAGAGCGATTCGATATATCAAAGAGAAATATCCTGAGATGCTGGTCATTGCGGATGTATGTCTGTGTGAATATACTTCCCATGGTCATTGTGGGCTGGTACATGGCTGCCATATTCTGAATGATGAAACGCTGCCTTTGCTGTCAAATATGGCTGTCACACTGGCACAGGCAGGGGCAGATATCATTGCTCCCTCTGATATGATGGATGGCCGTGTGGGGGCAATCAGAGCGGGGCTGGATGATGCAGGTTTTACAAATGTGCCAATCATGGCATATAGTGCAAAATTTGCGTCTGGTTATTATGGGCCTTTTCGTGATGCAGCCCATTCCACCCCTCAGTTTGGTGACAGACGATCCTATCAGATGGATCCCTGCAACAAAAAAGAAGCTTTGAGAGAAATCGAAGATGATCTGGAAGAAGGGGCAGATATGTATATTGTGAAGCCTGTGCTGGCTTATCTGGATGTGGTTGAGGCAGCTGCACAAAGATTTGATGTGCCTCTTGCAGTTTATAATGTCAGCGGTGAATATGCCATGGTAAAGGCAGCAGCGCAAATGGGCTGGATCGATGAGAAACGCATCGTGATGGAAAATATGATCGCTATGAAAAGAGCAGGTGCAACGATCATCATTACCTATCATGCGCTGGATGTGGCTGCATGGCTGAAAGAAATATCTTTATAACAATCGAAAACAATTTTTTTCAAAATCAAGAAGACCTTCTTTACGCATCTTACTCAATTCATTGGACATGGCACTTCGATCAATAGAAAGAAAATCTGCAAGCTGCTGACGATTAAAGGGGATGGTAAAGGTAGAACTGTTTTGTTTCTGTGCTTCTTCAGATAAATAAGAAAGTAATTTTTCTCGTGTGGAACGCTTGGACATATGATCGAGCTTCTGCACGAGTTTTTTGTTTTTTTCTGAGATTGTAAAAAACATGTTCTGTACTACCCTTGTGTGAAACTGACAGGCGGATGGGCAGGTTGTAATGATTTTCTTTACATCGAAAAAGATAACGGCACTGTCTTCTATTGCAACTACATCATTGATCAGAACACCACTTTCAGGTGCAACATAGGCTTCGCCAAAAATCTCACCCACTCCGATATGTCCGAGGATACTGCGGTTGCCCCAGTAATCATCCTTTTGAATATGCAGAGCGCCTGCAACTAAAATAGTAATATCGCTTAAATGTGTGCCTTGTCTTAATACATAGTCTCCTTTTTTATAAATCTGCATTCTTGCGGAAAGGCAGGAAAGCATTGCGGAGATTTCTTCTTCACCGACACCGGCAAACAACTTTGTTTTTTTCAGAATTGAAACATATTCTTTCATAAAACACTCCATTCTGTTGTAAATACAACGGTATTGTTTTCTATATTATATTATAATAAGCCTGTAAAAGCAAGAAATGAGAAACCCCATAACCAGGATAAATAAAAAATAAGATTTATCTGGCTAGCAAAAAAATAGATGAACGGAGGAACAACAAATGGAAAGAAATATGTTTTGTTTTCAGTGTGAACAGACAGCAGGCTGTTCTGCCTGCACAGGCTGTGCTGGTGTATGTGGCAAGAAAGCTGATACAGCAGTATTGCAGGATAAACTGACAGGTGCGCTGATTGGTCTGGCAAGAGCGACGGAAGGCAATGAACACCTTGTGACGGAAGCAACTGACAGACTGGTAGTGGAAGGCTTGTTTACTGCAATTACTAATGTGAACTTTAACAATGAAACATTGGATATCCTTATTGATAAGATCGAAGAAGAGAAAGAGCGCCTTGTTCCCAGATGCACAGAATGTGAATCCCCCTGCGGCAGAAATGACGATTATGATATGAATGATCTGTGGGACGCAGATGAGGATATTCGTTCTTTGAAATCTCTCATTCTGTTTGGGATTCGTGGTATGGCGGCGTATGCTTACCACGCAGAAGTTCTGGGTTATCGTGATCCTGAAGTGAATGCATTCTTCTACAAAGCCCTTTTTGCAATTGGTATGAAGGACTGGGGAATGGAAGAACTGCTGCCAATTGTAATGGAGGTAGGTGCAGTCAACCTCAAATGTATGGCTCTGCTGGATCAGGCGAATACAGAAACCTATGGAAATCCTGTGCCTACAGAAGTAAGTCTGACAGTAGAAAAAGGTCCGTTCATTGTTATTACAGGCCATGACCTGTATGACTTAAAACAGCTTCTGGAACAAACAGAAGGCAAAGGGATCAATATTTATACTCATGGAGAGATGCTCCCTGCACATGCGTATCCTGAACTGAAAAAATATGCACATCTGAAAGGGAACTTCGGTACTGCATGGCAGAATCAGCAAAAAGAGTTTGCAGATATTCCTGCACCCATTCTGTTTACGACAAACTGCCTGATGCCTCCAAAAGAAAGTTATGCAGATCGTGTGTTTACAACAGAAGTAGTATCCTATCCTGAAATCGTACACATTGGCGAAGAAAAGAACTTTGCCCCTGTGATTGAAAAAGCACTGGCTCTTGGCGGCTATTCTGAAGATAAGGAATTTACAGGTATCAATGGCGGGAATAAGGTAATGACAGGCTTTGCGCACAATGCAGTTCTTTCTGTTGCGGATACAGTTATTGAAGCAGTAAAATCCGGTGCTATCAAACACTTTTTCCTTGTAGGTGGCTGTGATGGTGCAAAAGCAGGCCGTAATTACTATACTGAGTTTGTAAAACAGACACCTGCTGACAGTGTGATCCTGACACTTGCCTGTGGTAAATATCGTTTCAATGATCTGGAACTGGGAACAATTGGAGGTCTTCCTCGTATGATGGATATGGGACAGTGCAATGATGCCTACAGCGCAATTAAAGTAGCATCTGCCCTTGCGGATGCCTTCCAGTGCGGCGTGAATGATCTGCCTCTTTCCATGGTATTGTCTTGGTATGAACAGAAAGCAGTATGTATTTTACTGACATTGCTGCATCTGGGAATCAAAGATATTCTGCTCGGCCCCTCTTTGCCAGCATTTATTTCTCCTAATGTATTGCAGTTCCTTGCAGAGAATTATAATATTGCTCCTATCAGTACACCTGAAGAGGATTTGAAGAAATTGCTTAGCTAAAAAACAGCGGCAGAGAGAATGAAATCTCTCTGCCGTATTTTTTGTATATATGTAGAATGAAGTGTGTTATGCACCTAAAAAGTTGCCGATAAACATACCTGCATATGTTCCGAGGACATAGCCGAAGGTGCCGATCAGCATGATTGGTCCGATCAGTTTTGTCCAGCCCTGGGAAATTGCCATGGCGGCTGCGGTGGTAGGGCCGCCGATATTCGCATTGGATGCCAGGATACATTCCTCAAGATCAAATTTCAGTAGTTTGCCAAAGGTAAAAGTAAACAGCATATTCACCAATATGATGACAGCGGCGAAGACCAGCAGTAAAGGAGCATTCTGAAGGATCGCCCTGATGGAAGCAGGCGCACCGACCGCAAAGAAAAACAGGTGGATCAGATAAGTGCCGATTTCCTGAGAACCGGAAAGGTTCTCCAGAGGCTTTGAAAATACTGTGGCGATAATCATAGTGAAGGTAGTAAGGATCAGATATTTATTGCCGAACAGTCCGCCGATCATATTGTTCAGAAGGCCTTTATCCTGATTTGCTGGGAATGCTGCGGAAATCAGATTAGAGATTTCTGTGGAAACCCATACGATCATCACACTGAGGGCAATGTTGATGGCGATATCTTTCAGAGAAATTGGCTTTTTGCCCCAGAAGGATGCAGCCTGCGTTACGGAAGTATCAGTGGTGCCTGTGGTGTTGATTTCGTCGATCAGAGGATGTTTGAATTTTCTGTAAAAGAATCGGATGCCGGGAATCATAACCAACACAAAGAAATAAAGGGTCATCAGCAAATTATCAGCTACCACGGCTGCCGAAACGGATTCTCCGGGGATCTGAAATGCATCAGAGAGGGCAACAAGATTCACGGTGCCGCCGATATAAGTGCCTGTTAGCATGGCGGCAATACCGGGAAGATGCTCGATGTAGTCATGTAATAAAGCATAGCCCAGTAAAACGCCGACTGTTGTGCCAATGGAGCCGATCAGAAATATAATCAGTATCCGACCGGATTCTCTGCCGACTTTCTGGATATCACAAGTGAGCAGCAGCATAGGAATGGCCATGGGAACCACATAGCCCCAGATAATGTCATCGAAAAAGATGCAGTTTGTGGGAATAATGCCAAAGTTAGTCAGGAATAGTGCCCCTAAGAGGGCGATGATGCAGCTGGAAAGTCTGGATGCCCATGTCCAGGTCTGTTCTGCATAGATGGCAAAGGCGGTCCAGCCGCAGGTGATCGCCATCAGTGCCCATGAGTTGTCAGAAGAAATAAATGTATTCATGAATTTCCCTCCTTAGAATGTTCGTTTTATTACATTCAGCATATAACAGGAAGGATTTTGGTGATGTTGCGGTTGCAACGAAAAAATAGTGGTTTTTGTAAGTTTTGTATCTGTATATAACAAAGAAACAGACCTCGTGGAAGGTCTGTTTCTTTGTTAGGATGGAGATGGATTTCATTATTTCGAAATGGAAGCTAAATACTTTTGTAAATTGCGTGATAGTAAGAAGCAACGGGCCAAAAAATCAAAATATGTTAAGCGTATTCTTGAGAAGCTAGAGGAAACAAGAACAATACTGTCTTGGAATGATCTGGATATTCTGGCCCGTGGACATATACTGCGAAACAGCAGATATGTTTATATGGATTGCTGCTATAAGTGCTGCGGATGTTAGAAAACAGCAGATCAGACGATTGTATTTGGAGAAGGATTGTGTTTCCGACTTATTTTAAGGAAGATTAAAAACTGTTTGTGAAACATTGGAGTGTCTGATCTGCTTACATATACTACCCACCAGCAGATATGTGATTTATTGATTATAGCCTTATTATATAACAAGATTCTGCTTTTATATGTTGCGCCTGCAACGCATTTTGTATGATTACCTATGATATGTTTAATGTATAGAGGGCAGGTCTTCTGTCTCCTGAACGGTATCATGGAGTGTATTGAGAGATGGGATTTCTTTGTTTTCCATTAACTTATGCAACAGTTCCTTTCCGGTCTTTGTGTGGAAATGAACTGCAACATCAGCAGCTTTTTCTCTATAATTTCTGTGTTCCAGACAATTGACGATTAAATCTGCCTCTATCAGAATCTGATGCTCAATACCTTGGCAGGCACCATAATCATGGTGATGGTAGATGAGGTTCAATATTTTTTCGGTATAAGAAGGCACATAGTTGCATGCTTTGAGGAATTTCTTTGCAACAGGAATGCACTCCAATTGTTGCTTTTCAATGGAAGCATCGTTATATTTACGTTTGCATTTTTTGATAGCAATGTCATGCAGGATCGCTGCACTCTGCACGATCTGCTGCTGCTCCAGAGATAAACCTTCTTCACTGCTGATAGACTTTGCCAGAGAATACACCATCAGGATGTGCTTTGTTCTTCTGATATGACCATTTTCATATAAAAGGACATCCTTAAGCAACTTTGGTTCATTGTTGAGCATGATTTATCACATCCTTTTTACTTTATGTATTTAGTATAAAGGGATTGCTTCAATTCGTCCGTTGCAGTTGCAACGCGTAGTGTATTTTAGTATACTTTTTTCAGGGAGGGGAATTTATGCAGAAATATGTAAAACAACTTTTAGATTATCCTTTGTTTTTTGGCGTAAAGGAAAAGGATATGATACCCATGCTGAACTGTCTGGGCGGAAAGGTAAGAAAGTTCAAGAAAGGTGAATATATTTTTTTTGAGCAGGATGATGTTCGTCAGATCGGTATTATCATCAGTGGCAGTGTTGACATGGTGAAGGAAGATATCTGGGGCAATAAAACGATGCTGGTTCGCATGAAGAAAGAAGAACTCTTTGGCGAAACATTTTCCTGCGGTGTAGAACAGTCTTCAGTTGTAAGTTTCTATGCATCTTCTAATACAGAAGTGTTGTTCCTTCCCTTTGACCGAGTGATGCACTCCTGTTCTATGACATGTGTGTTTCACCATCGCCTGATTGAAAATATGGTAGCGATCATTGCCAGAAAGAATAAGCAGCTGATGGAAAAAGTAGAAGTCATTTCAAAAAAATCTTTGCGTGAAAAGATTATGTCCTATCTTTCCCAGCAGGCGCAAAAGCAAGGGACGAAGTATATTGAGATCCCTCTGGGCAGGGTGGAGATGGCGGATTTTCTCTGTACAGACCGCAGTGCTCTGACAAGGGAACTGAATACAATGCGTGACGAAGGAATCATTGATTTTGATAAAAACATGTTCCAGATTTTATAAAAACCAGAAAAACGAAAAGGCTTGGACGAGGGGGTCCAAGCCTTCTTTATATTTAGAGGGATAATAAGTGAGTTATGAGTTATTTCTAACAGAGTAATAATTTTGAATGAGTAAAGCTTTAACGTTTTTTGGAGCGAGTTGTTTTTAATACTTGATACCGTTCCAGTACATAGGGCTTGTAACTTCTGCTTTTTCAGGCAGAACCACACCTTTCATTGCCCATCTCAGGTATTCTTCAAAACCTGTACGGTCAACGATGTAGCCGATATGTTCCTTACCACCGGGAGCTTCGGGATCAATATATTCTTTTACATAATCGTATGTATTCAGAATAATTTTTTTGATAGATTCTTCATCTGCCCACTTGATGAAGTCCTGACCCAGACGAGGGTTCTTTCTGCCTGTTCTGCCCAGCAGTGTCAGTTTGTAATATTTCTGCTGGCTGCGTTCCCAGGCCCTGTTGGGGCAGGCCAGTACACATTCGCCGCAGCCGATACATTTTTTTGTATCGCGAACAGGGCGGTAGTTTACCATTTCCAGAGCACCAACGGATTTTTTCTTACATGTTTTCACACAGGCCTGACAGCTGACACAACGGTTGGGGTCAAACTGAGGCTCTGTCATACCCATGATGCCAAAGTCGTGCATGCGAACTTTGTTACAGTCATTGGGGCAGCCTGTCAGAGCGATTTTGAAATGCAGGTCATTGGGGAATACTGCTTTTTCGATTCTCTTGGCAAAGGCTGTTGTATCATAGCAGGCAAAAGGACATACTCTGTTACCGATGCAGGCTGTGATATTTCTTGTGCCGGCTGCAGGGTAGCCTTCGTTTACAGTTTCCTGGTTGATTTCCAGACCTTCGATGATGGACTGCAGTGCCGCATTCACTTCTGCCATGTTTTCAAAGGGGATGCCGGGGATTTCAAAACCCTGTCTGCCTGTGATATGCAATGTGCCATTGCCGTATGTTTCGGCGATGTGCTGCAGGGTGGGCAGATATTTTGCATCCAGATGACCACCGGGAACACGGACACGGGAAGCAGTCAGACCTCTGTGTTTTGTTACACGGAATGCGTTCTTTTTCAGTTTCTTTGTATTAGTATCCATGGTGTCACCTCCTTAGTCGATCAGTGTTTTGCCTTTAGTGTAGTTGAATACGGGACCATCCAGACAGATATATGTATCATTCACTTTACAGTGACCGCATTTGCCAAGACCGCAGCACATCTTTCTTTCCTGAGAAATCCAGATATTTTCTTCGGGAATGCCGATGGACAGCAGACCCTGTACGGAAAAGCGCATCATAGCAGGTGGACCTACCACAACAGCAACAGCATCTTTGGGGTCTTTCAGATTCAGTTTGGGGATATATTCTGTTACCAGTCCCTGTTTGTATTCTTCGTTGCCCTGATTGTTATCTACAGTCATGACTACATTCAGTGTTTCTTCCCATCTTTTCAGGTCTGCACGGAACAGAACATCGGAAGGACTTTTGAAACCGCAGATCAGAGTCATGTCTTTACGGTCTTCTGTATGATTTGCAAAGTGATCCACTACACCACGAACGGGGGACAGACCTGTACCGCCGGCCATAATGATCAGATCATGACCTTTGTAATCGTTTACATCGAAGCCATTGCCGTAGGGGCCTCTCATGAACAGTGTATCACCAACATAGTTAGTAAATACTTCGTTTGTTACTTTACCAACGCGGCGAACTGTCAGGTCTACAAAACCTTCTCCGATACCGCTGACGGAAATAGGTGCTTCGCCGTATTTGGGGATGGAAACTTCGAAGAACTGACCGGGTTTCACATCACCTGTGAAAGCCATACGGAAAGTGTATTCGATTTCTGTATGTTTGATTACTTCCAGAATTTCGGAAGAGAAGGGAATATAATCATTTCTTACCATCAGTTCTGCACCTCCTTCATGGCATCTTCCAGTTTATTTACACAGTGGGAGAAGGAAATATATTCGGGACAGACATCATCGCATCTGCCACAGCCTACGCACATGTGGTAGCCGTTGCGCTGTTTGTAGTCCAGTACTTTATGCAGCACTTTGAAACGCATACGTTCACCGTTTTTCTTGCGGTAGCTGCCGCCGCCTGCTACATCTGTATAGCCATCAACCATACAGGAAGCCCATACTCTGCGGCGTTCACCAACTTTGCCGTTTTCACTGTAGAAGAAATCCTGCATAGTGAAGCAGGTACAAGTAGGGCAAACAAAATTACATCTGCCGCAGTTGATACATCTGCCATCATATTCTTTCCAGATTTCGCTTTTTGCAACGTCTGCGGTCAGATTTTCAGGGATGCTCACTTTGACTTTGTTTTCTGTCACGTAAGCTGGAGAAATATCTGCTGTTTCGTTTTCATAAAGCAGGCTCTGGAACCATTCATCCTTGCAGTCCAGCAGCAGACCATCGGCTGTCCAGTCGATGCTCAGGTCGTAGTTGTCAGTTTTGTTTGTACCCATGCTTACACAGAAGCCGTTTTCGCAGGACTGGCTGCAGCCCATCAGGATCACCTTCAGGTTCTGGCGCAGTCTGTTGTAGTAGAAGTCTGCAGGACCATTGTGCAGGTACATATCGTCCAGTCTTTTCAGGGCGTGCAGATCGCAGCTTCTCAGGAAGATCACAGCGCCTTTTTTGGGAGCGTCTGCTTCTTTTACCACGTCTTCTGTGAAGAAGAACAGTGTCTGAGAGATGGGGGTCAGCACTTCTTTGAAGGAATACTGAGATTTTTCAATATGTTCGATTTCTTCGATGTTTTTGATTTCACCGTAACGGATACAGTCCGTATCGGAGAAGGCACCGCCGCCGACAAAGCGTTTGGGTGCGTAGATCAGATAGTCTTTCTGCAGATGAGAAAGGAATTCGTTCATCTGCTGATTGTT
>JAFZDV010000031.1 GCA_017560955.1 Anaerotignum sp. | reverse complement strand
CCCAGCCAAACCTGAGCAACCCCAATCATCATAATCAGCCAGGAAATCCCAAGCCAGATCAGAAGGGTTTCACCATACACCAAAAGTGTCACATTATGGTAAAAGAATACCGCAAAAATCATAAATGCCAGTCCAGAGGCAAAAGATTTCATTACTTTCCACTGCATATTCATCCCCCCTTTTCATGAGCATATCAAAAAGCTATTTACATCTCAATAAAGTGCCTAAAAACTCTTTTCATCGAGTTCAGCTTTTTTATTTTCTTCTGATAAAAAACAACTATATATCATTATGCCCAATGCACCAACAAAACTGATCCACATCGACAATTTACAAACTGCCAGCAGATTGATTTTTCCGCCAAGATGCCCACAGAAATCCCATGCACCATAAAAATAAGAAAGCAATACCATTACAGATGCGATCCGCTTTGCACGCAGCCTCCACCTTGTTTTAAAGACATAGGAGAATAAAAACAAAAGCCATCCACCAACAAAAAGTGGGTTTTCTATAGCAACCAGCCCCAGATACCCTTTCGCACTATATCCATACCAGTAAAAGAACATCGGCAGAAATAGCAGAATCAATGAAAGAATCAATATCAACTTCTTATTCATGTCCCGCCTCCTTTCTTACGCCAAGCATAACAAAAAGGCTCTTCTGAAACAATCATTTCCCATTAGGTTTAAGAAAATCTTAAACTATTCTTCCGCAAAAACGCAGTTTTTGCAACTCGGGTCGAGGGGTAAGAGCACCGCAAAGAGTATGCGGCGGCGAAGCCGTCTTCCGAAGGAAGATGCTTTGACCAGAGACCCTTGCTGGGGTATTTATGGCTGCCAGCACAAATGCTGGTCAGTTTCGCACTGTAAGCAGTGCTACAGGACAGAGTCCCCAAGGTCTTTACCACTTGTTATGATGCAGCTGACCTTCCATCAGCATACCGGGAAATCCCTGCTGACGCATGGCTTCATAAATAATGATGGCAACGGAATTAGACAAGTTCAGGCTTCTTGCCGCTTCCAGCATGGGAATACGAATGGTATGTTCCTCATGAGCCATCAGAATCTCCTCAGGGATACCTGCACTTTCCCTGCCAAACATCACAAAGTCATCTTCTCCAAATGTTACATCAGAATAGACATGGCGCGCCTTTGTAGATGCCATCCAGATTTTCGCATTTGGATTCTTTTCGCAGAAATCCTGAAAATTCTCATAATAACGAATATCCAGCAACTTCCAGTAATCCAGACCTGCCCGTTTCAAATATTTATCTTCTACAGAAAAACCCAGAGGCTTGATCAGATGCAGCACAGAATTTGTCACTGCACAGGTACGGGCAATGTTGCCTGCATTCTGGGGAATTTCCGGTTCCAGCAATACAATATGCATTTTCATCCTTCCTTTCTTTGGAAAACTCTGAAAATCATCATACCATAAACAAGTTTTTTTTACAATTCCTTGCATTTCGGTATATTTTTCATTGACACAAATAATAATCTGTATTATTATTAAATAACAATAGTTATTAGTTGGGAAGGGATGTGAATTACATGAAAGAAATCGCTCAGATTCTGAGAGAAAAAGGTCTGAAAGTTACACCTCAGCGTATTGCCGTTTATAATATGCTCTGCAACACAAAAGAGCATCCCGATGCGGAAACGATCTATAAAACACTGGAACCTACAAACCCTACCATGAGCCTCGCAACAGTTTACAAAACACTGGACTTCTTCAAGCAGCTTGGTCTGGTACAGGAACTGAATGTAGGCGAAGGCCGTTCCCGTTATGACGCTGATGTGGACTGGCATCCCCATACTGTCTGCACCTGCTGTGGTCAGGTGGGCGATCTGCATCTGGAGGCACTGAAAAATGTCAGCCAGAAACTGGCACCCGAACTGGATTTTGAAGTAGAAATGGAACAGCTGATCCTCTACGGCAAATGCAGCGAATGCCGCAAAAAATAAAACAGCAACAAAAAAGACACTATCCAAGGATAGTGTCTTTCTATTTTCATCAGTCTTCGTCAGCACCGAATTTTCTCATGTTTACAGTTGCCATTTTGAATTTATCGTGAACTGCTTTCATTGCAACATCAATATCATCTCTGGGGATCAGAACTGTAATCTTAATTTCGGATGTGGAGATCATCTGGATGTTTACATTTGCATCATACATTGCTTCGAAGAACATGGCAGCAACACCGGGGTTAGTAGCCATACCAGCACCAACGATGGACAGTTTTGCTGTGTTTTCATCATGCAGGATTTCCTGTGCTGTCAGTCTTGCTTTATTTTTTTCCAGTGCTTTCAGGGCGATATCCAGATCATCTTCGCCGATTGTGAAGGAGATGTTCTGTCTGCCGTCTGCACCTTCAGACTGCAGGATGATATCTACACTTACTTTTTCTTTTGCCATCAGCGCAAAGATTTCAAAGGCTTTACCGGGTTCGTCCTTTACGCCCATAACAGAAATACGAGATACTTTTTTATCTGCTGCAACGCCGCTAACCAGCATTCTTTCCATCTTTGTTTCCTCCTTAACTTCAGTACCTTCCGCTTCAGACATACTGGAACGTACTACCAGTTTCACATTATATTTTTTCGCTACTTCTACGGAACGGTGGTGCAGTACCTTTGCACCCAGAGATGCCAGTTCCAGCATTTCATCGTAGCTGATTTCATCCAGTTTTACTGCGTCAGGCACTACACGAGGGTCTGCTGTGTAAACGCCTTCAACGTCTGTATAGATTTCGCAGATATCTGCACCCAGTGCTGCAGCCAGTGCAACTGCGGATGTATCAGAACCGCCGCGACCCAGTGTTGTTGTGTCACCCATGCCGTTAACGCCCTGGAAACCTGTTACCAGAACGATACTGCCTTCATCCAGTTCATTTTCGATACGTTCTGTATTGATAGTACGGATACGGGCATTGCTATATGTATTCGTAGTTTCGATACCAACCTGCGCACCATTCAGGGAAACTGCTCTGCCGCCAATGGCACTGATCGCCATCGCCATCAATGCTACAGACTGCTGTTCGCCTGTAGACAGCAGCATATCCATTTCTCTGCGGCTGGGCTTATGATTGATCTCTTTCGCTTTTGCGATCAGACCATCTGTTGTTTTGCCCTGTGCAGACAGTACAACTACTACGTCATGTCCTTCCATTCTTGTTCTCATGATGCGTTTTGCAACATTGAGCACTCTTTCTGCATTTGCGACGGAACTGCCGCCGTATTTCTGCACGATCAACATTTTCCATTCCTCCTGTTATTCTGTCTCGACCAGTACACCCTGCATATCAGGTTTTAACAATTTCAGTTCCCAGTTATGCTCCAGTGTACCTAAATATTCGGACATTTTTCTTTCGAATTCTTCTGCCTTATCCTTTGTTACCATTGCCATCAGGGTAGAGCCTGCACCACTCAGGTAGCTGGCAACAGCACCAGATTCCTTGGCATGTGCAAAAATTTCATTCATGCCGGGGATCAACTGTGCACGGTAAGGCTGATGCACACAGTCCTCCATGGCCATATCAAAGTTTTCATATTTTCCAGTCATCATAGATGCTACCAGCAGTGCTGCACGGGATGCATTGAATACCATATCTTTTCTGGTATATTCATCAGGAAGCACTCTTCTTGCATCAGCGGTAGAAACTGGAAAATCCGGAATCATTGTAGCAAAAATCAAATCATCTGGCAACTCTAAACGCACGTATCCCATACTTTTTTCATCCTGCGCACCAACTACCATGCTGCCGTAAATAGCGGGATTGGAGTTATCAGGGTGGCCTTCCAGCTGAGCCGCCATCTGGGCCAGTTCATCTCTGTCAGCAATATTACCTGCCAGTGCATTGGCTGCAAAGAGACCACCAACGATACATGCCGCAGAACTGCCCAAGCCACGTACCATAGGAATAAAGTCTTCCTGAATGATTTTTACACCAGGCATTTCCAGCCCCTTCTGATCGTAAAAATATTTCATAGTTTCATAAATCAGATTTGTTTCATCGGTGGGAACGGGAATCGCCTGTTTGCGTTTCACTTCGATGGTCAGACCGGTAGTCTGTTCTTCCACCCAGATATGGTTATAAAGTTCTACTGCGATGCCGATGCTGTCAAAACCGGGACCCATGTTAGCGGATGTCGCCGGAATACGAATGTGGATCATGTCGTTCCCTCCTATTACAATTTATTTTTTATGAATGGTATGAAAAAGCGGCTGCAACGCAGCCGCCTGCATATTTCTTTACTGAATTACTCCCTTGCAATGATTCTCAGAGACTGTACGCCCTGCAGACCTTCAATTTTATTCACAAGTCTGCTGAATTCCCCCTGCATTTCATTTGTTTCGATACACAGGGTTACATTGGCAATACCATTGATGGGGATGGTCTGGTTAATAGTCAGAATATTTGCACCTTCCCCTGCCACACCATTCAGTACGGAAGAAAGCAGGCCGGGTGTATGGTCTAAGTTCATGGAAACCGTTACGGTTTTACCTCTTGAATTTTCATACAGAGGATGCACCGCATCACGATATTTATAGAAAGCACTGCGGCTGATGCCTACTTTATTCACGGCATCCTGAACAGTTTTTTCTCTTTTGCTTTCCAGCAGATTTTTTACTTCCATAACCTTCAGAAAGATTTCGGGAAGTACAGTTTTATCTACGATATAATAATTTTTATCCTCTCTCATGGGGTCATCCTCCTGTTTGTCTTGAAAAAACATTTGTTTTCGACACAAGGAATATACCATAAATTCTAACACAATGCAAGTACAAATCGAAAAATTGTCCACCACAGGTAAATTTTTGTCATTCTTTCAGGAAACCTCTTCTTTTTCCTGTACTTTTTCCCATACATTTATGCAGAAATCCCTATTTTTCTTACTTTTTCGGTTTGCACAGATACTGTTTTCTGATAAAATAGATAAGATATGTGTTTGCAGCCCTCACAGCTGCATAAAAAGGAGAATTATTATGAAAACGGCAATACCCGTAAAACCGAAACACGCCCCTTTACTGGGTCTGTTTCTGAACGGCTATGATCATATGCGTCAGAAAATGGATGAACCCTGCCGCCGCCCTTTGCTGGATATCGCCCCTCTGGCTTTCGGCAAATGGTATTATACGGCACTGGCAAATGAAACCATCCTGTCCCCTGCTAATATCCTTAGTCTGGACTTTCCTTCTGACGATGAAAATACAACTGAATATGCCTATGTGATGCGCACAAAGGCCGCAGAAGAACAGACGGATGAAGAATTCATTTCTGAATATAACTTCAGCCTGCTGGGCTATTCCACCAAGGAACATCCTATCGCGGAAGACCTGCAGACACTCATTTCTTTCTGCACCCCTGACCGTGCCACCGATGAACACGGCCTGCTTTTGAAGGAAGATGCTGCAGAGGCAATGGAACATCTGAGCATGAATGCAGAATTCTATCTGGAATATCTGACACGACTGGCATGGCTTCACGGCCTGCTGGTGCCCATGCCCTCCATCCATACCCAGCGTGTACGCCCTTCCGCATCCTGCGAAAGTTTCTTTGCTCAGCCAACAGAAGATATCCTGTTTCAGCTGGCAGAAACTGCCTGTACCCTGACCGCAGATCGTTTCATCGAAACCATGGAACTGGAAGAAGGCATTGCCACAACAGATTTCTTCTATGCACTCCTGCGAGATCATCAGGAAGTTGATAAAATCTTTGTTGATTTTTATAAAAGAGTCGATGTGGATATCGAAAAAATCTGGCAGACAGCCCCCGACCAGCTGACCAAAGAGGAACACGCCATCGTTTCTTCTTTCCTTTTCACAGGCATCATGCTGGATAAGTGGTTCCTGACACCCATGAGCATCTTTTTCCGTTTCATTCGCCCCATTGCTTTCACCCCCATGCGTTTTTACAATCTGGTGAACAATCTGGCGGCACTGGTGCTGATGAAACACAATCTGGGTGCAGAACTGTTCACACCCCCTACCTATTTCAGCCTGACAAAAATGGGCAAAGCCCTTTTTGCCGATACAGAAAAAGAAGGCATCGACCGACAGAAAATGCCCACATCTCTGCCCTATGAGCAGCTGGTGGCAGCCGTACAGCAGGAAAATGAATTCCGTATGCAGGAAAGAATGTTCCTGATGGAGATCGTACCTGATGTCCTTTCCATCAAAGTCACACAGATGAAGGATGAAGACCTGTGGAAAGTGCTGGAAGTAGGACAGGATATGGATGTTCATGTGCTGTGCAAAGACTTGTGCGCCGCATTCGCCATGGAAGAAAACGCAGACTATCTGCTTTCCGTTCCCGACAGAAACGGTTTCCCCATGGAATTTTCCGCAAAAGGCTCCAAGCGTTCCCTGAATAAAGCCAATGGTCAGGATCTGCAGGATCTGCCCCTTTCCATCGGCAGTAAACTGCAGCTGTTCCCCACACAGGCAAAGCACAACGGCCTGATCCTGGAAATTCTGGAGCGAGGCAAAGGCAATCCTTACCTTATGTATCCTCGTGTGACAACACAGAGCGAAAAAATCATTGAATTAGAAAAGATCGATGAGGTCTTTTAACATATATTGAAAGAGGTAACACCATGACAAAGAATCTGAACCATGCCCATGGCGGCGATCTGGATGCCATCCAGCGCAACTACGGCATCCCCAAAGAAGAAATCATCGACTTCAGCGGCAACATCAACCCTCTGGGTTTCCCCGAGGCAGCCACAGAAGCCCTGAAAGATAACCTGCATCTGATCTGTACATACCCCGACAAAAAATATAAAGCCCTGAAAAAAGCCATCGGTACATACACAGGCGCGGATGCTGCGCACATTGTCTGCGGCAACGGCTCCACAGAACTGATCGCTACTTTCATCCAGACCATCAATGCAGAAAAATCTGTTATCATGGGCCCTGCTTATTCCGAATATGAAAGAGAGATCACACTGAACGGCGGTAAATTTGAATACTTCCCTCTGAAAGAAGGCGAAGACTTCAGAATGAACCTGTCTGCTCTGCTGGAGGCTCTGACACCCGATGTAGGTATGTTCATCGCCTGCAACCCCAATAACCCCACAGGTACAGCCATCCATGTAAACGATATGCGTACCATCCTGGAACATTGCAAAAAAATCGGCGCATCTGTTATGATCGACGAAACATATATCGAATTTTCCGATATTCTGGACGATATTTGCTCCATCCCTCTGGTTGCAGAATTTGATAATCTCTTTGTTATCAGAGGCACATCCAAGTTCTTTGCCGCTCCCGGCATCCGTCTGGGCTACGGTATGAGTTCCAATCAGGCATTCCTGGATCGTTTCAAAACAAATTCCGATCCCTGGAGTGTAAACTCTCTGGCAGACTTTATCGGTCAGCATATCTTTACAGATTTTGCATTCCATAAAGCAACCCAGAAACTGATCTCCGAGGAAAGAAAAAAAGCCTTCGACGAACTGGCTACATGGAAAAACATCAAAGCATTCCCTTCTGAAGCAAACTTCATCCTGCTGAAACTGACAACAGACAAAGTAACTGCAGGTGACCTGTTTGAAAAATGCATCATGAAGAAAATGCTCATCCGTGATGCATCTTCCTTCACTTTCCTGG
>JAFZDV010000030.1 GCA_017560955.1 Anaerotignum sp. | reverse complement strand
GAAGTACTGAGGGCCTTCGGGCAGATATTTTTTGATCACGTTCAAAAGTTCTTCTGTATTTCTGTCCTTGATGGCAGAAATAGGCACAACTTCCGCAAAGGCATGCAGTTTGCTATATGTTGCAATGACTTCCAGCAGAGTATCTCTGTCTACTGTGTCGATTTTATTGATGACCAGCACAACGGGTGTTTTTACATTTCTGATGCGTTCCAGCACATACTGATCCTGTGCGCCTACTTCTGTGGTAGGTTCGATCAGCATCAGAACCAGATCTACTTCATTGAATGTTGTTTCCGCAGAACGCACCATGTATTCACCCAGTTTGGATTTTGCCTTATGAATACCGGGTGTATCCAGAAATACGCACTGGAAATCATCCTTTGTCAGGATAGTAGTAATTTTATTTCTTGTTGTCTGGGGTTTATGAGATGTGATAGCAATTTTTTCGCCAACCAGACAGTTCATCAGTGTAGATTTACCTACATTGGGTCTGCCAATCAGAGAAACGAAACCGGAGCGGAATTTTTTCATTCGATTTCCACACCTCTTTCTTTCAGCATAGCAGCCTGTTCTTTCAGGAAGATTTCATCTTTTACTTCCCAGTCTTTTGCCATATCCAGCAGCAGCATATACTGCAGCCATCTTTCATTCTGTGTATCGATATCTTCCTGTGTCAGGCCTTTGATCAGACACAGTGCCTGATAGTATTTCATACCGTTTTCTGCTGTCATGTATTCAGAGTTCATGCCCAGAACAACATGGATCTTGTTTGTGTGGGGCAGACGGTATCTTCTGATATCATCCTGAAAATCTGTTACATCTTTACCCAGCATCTGTGCAAATGCTTTCGCTTCTTTGTAATGTACCATCAGTTCGGATTCTGCGATCATAACACGGAATGCACCCCAGTTTTCTTCGATATACTGCAGTACTTCTTCCATTGTTTTTGCGTTGGGTTCTACTTTTACATCTGCAAATTTTGCTTTCAATGCATCTAATGCGCTCATATTCTTTCCTCCTGTAAAATCAATCTTTCTCTTTTAATTCATCCCATTTTGCACGGATGGCCTTCATATCCTCCCACGCAGGGCGTTTTTTTGTTTCATCCCTGAGCAATGCAGAGGGATGGTATGTAGCGATCATATGATACCCCTTTCTCTCGAACCACTGGCCTCTCTGCTTTGTGATCTTGAAATCGGGGTCGATGATGGTCGTTGCGGCGATGCGTCCCAGACAGACGATGATTTTCGGCTGTATCAGCATCAGCTGATATCTGAGATAATTCAGACACGCCTCTTTTTCGTCCTCATGGGGATCACGGTTGCCGGGGGGACGGCATTTCACCACATTGCCGATATAGACATCATCCATGGATAAACCGACACTTGCCAGCATTTTATCCAGTAATTGTCCGGCAGGGCCTACGAAGGGTAAACCCTGCAGATCTTCCTGCTGACCAGGGCCCTCCCCGATAAACAGGATATCCGCATTGCGGTTGCCTTTGCCGATGACCACATTGGTACGCATTTCCGCCAATCTGCACTTATGACAGGAAAGGCACGCGCCCTCCAGTGTTTCCCAGCTTTTTTCCGCCATACTTCCACCTTTTTCTTACCTGATATCCTTGCCAGTAAAACTGCAAGGAAGTAGTTCTCTAACTAAATATGTTACCATACCCTTCTCATCACTGTCCAGAATGACTTTCCCATCAGGCATGAATTCTGCCAGAACCTGTCGGCAGATACCGCAGGGAGAAATAAAATCACCGCTGGACGCAACAATGGCAATGGCATCAAATTCTCTGCATCCTTCAGAAACTGCCTTAAAAATAGCTGTCCGCTCTGCACAGTTGGTTGCACCATAAGAAGCGTTTTCCACATTACAGCCTGTGAACACTCTGCCGTCTTTCGCCAGAAGGGCCGCCCCTACCTTAAAATTGGAATAGGGGGAATAGGCGTTTTTCATTGCTTCCTTTGCCAGTGCTACTAATTTTTCATCCGTCATAGAGGCATCCCTCCAATCCTTCGTTATACCATATCGTCCGACAGAAAATACTTTTTCGAACTGTTAAGCCTGCTTTCTGTTCGCAAAAAGTTTTTTCTGTGCAAGGACGAGTTCGTTTTCCTGATTATTCTCTTGGAAAACCTGCCTGAATCAGGATTTCTTTCTGTCTGCCGAACATTTCTGCTTCTTCTTCTGGTTCCATGTGGTCATAACCCAAAAGATGGAGCATGCTGTGAGCAGTCAGGAAAGCAACTTCTCTTTTCAGAGAATGGCCATATTCTTCTGCCTGTTCTCTTGCTCTTTCCAGAGAAATGATGATATCCCCAAGAATGATTTCATCATTTTCATTTACTTCTGCTTCTTCCCCCTCCTCAAAAGTCAGCATGGGGAAACTGAGCACATCTGTTGCTCGGTCGATATTTCTGAACTGCTTATTGATCTGTCTGATTTCCTCGTTATCTACGATGGAAACGCTGATCTCGCAGTTTTCATCAAATTCTTCATATTTCAGAGATTCTGCCGCCGCCTTCAGGATGGCTTCTTCCAGTTCGGGGGACAGAACTTCTTCTGTTCTGTTATCAATCAGTAGATTCACTTTTTTCTTCCTCTCTATGTTCTGCAGGGGGAAGTTCTTTCTTCTCCGCCGCTTTGATTTCTTCCTGTTTGGGGTATGCTACCCTTTCGTGGTACATGCCGTGGAACACCTTGATGAACGCCTTGCGGATGATTTCCAGTTCATGGATGCCTAGTCCGCTGTTATCCAGCTGATCATCATCCAGTTTATCTTTCATCAGTGTTTTAATAAGACCTTCCGCTTCCTCCAGAGTTTTGCCCTGTCCCAGCACAGAACGCACCGCCGCTTCCACCGTATCCGCCAGCATGACGATGGCAGATTCACGGGAAGAAGGAATGGCACCCTGATAGCGGTAATCCGCCTCATTGACATTTTCCGCACCATAGGCTTTCAGTGCTTTGAAATAGAAAAACTTTACAAGGCTTGTCCCATGATGTTCTCTGATGATATCGATGATGACACGGGGCAGACCGTATTCCAGTCCCATTTCCACGCCGTTTTTGGGGTGCTGGGTGATGATTTTTGCACTGGTTTCCGGCGCAAGGTCATCGTGTACATTATATCCCGACTGATTTTCAGAAAACATCTGGGAATTCTTCAGTTTACCGATATCATGATAATAGGCACCTGCTCTTGCAAGGGCAGTATTTGCACCAATTTCATAAGCCGCCGTTTCCGCCAGATTCGCAACGATCAGGCTGTGGTGATATGTCCCCGGAGCCTCGATCATCAGTCTGCGCAG
>JAFZDV010000029.1 GCA_017560955.1 Anaerotignum sp. | reverse complement strand
CTGATGCCTGTGGCAGAAGATGGCTGGCAGGTGCAGATGACTTTTGAAGGCGACATTCAGAAGGTATGGGAAGGCGTGAATTTTGCAGATGATGTGATTCTGACATTCTCTCTGAATGAGGATATGGAACCTGCGGTAGAAATGGGTATCCCTGCAGAAGAAGCTCCTGTGGCAGAAACAGAAGCACTGACAGACGAAACAGCAGAATAAGAAAAGGGCATGGAAACATGCCTTTTTTATTTGGAAAAGGCCGTAAATCTGCATTTTTTGTTGCAAAAAGCCCGAAATCATAGTATTATTTGAAAGAATGGAGTATTCTGTACAAAATTAAATAAGATAAGACATAAAGGAGAGAATCAACATGAGTTTATATGAAAGCTGGATCAAAAA
Organism: Anaerotignum sp.; assembly: GCA_017560955.1. Classification (GTDB taxonomy): domain Bacteria; phylum Bacillota; class Clostridia; order Lachnospirales; family Anaerotignaceae; genus Anaerotignum_A. Next base: position 2,397 of record JAFZDV010000029.1, on the reverse strand, counting down.
AGCATTTACACAGGAAGGCTACAGCGTAGAAGAAATCTGGGCTGAATACCTGCCTAAAGAACAGAAAATCTATGAATATGTGATCGGTGAAAAAGTTGAAAAAATCGAAGGCAAAGTTTCCGAACTGGCTGAAAGATTCGATATGACAGCAGAAATGATCGTTGCATTTATCGATGGTCTGAATGCTTCTCTGGAAACAGAATTCGATATGGAATCTCTGACAGAAGACAGCGAAGTTTGCATCAACATCAACTTCGAAAGACTGTTCAAACTGATGGTTGAATACAAAGCAGAACACCTGTACACACTGCCTCAGTGGGATGGTATCTACGATGCAGAAACAAAGAAAAGACTGACACTGGAACAGAAATCTGCAAGAACAATCGTAAAAGGCGAAAAAATCGGCCGTAACGATCCCTGCCCTTGCGGTTCCGGCAAAAAATACAAAAAATGCTGCGGCGCTAACGCGTAAGGAGTAAGAAATGAAAACAATTCTGGCAAAGGTTGACCTGAGCCAGTCTGATTCCGCAGAAGTCATCCAGACAGCTGCAAAAATTTTGCAGGAAGGAGGTCTGGTGGCGTTCCCCACAGAAACCGTTTATGGTCTGGGCGGAAACGGACTGGACAATACAGCCTGTGAAAAAATCTATCTTGCAAAGGGACGTCCTTCGGACAACCCCCTCATCCTGCATATTTCCGAATTTGAGGAACTGAACCCCATCGTCAGGGATATTTCTCCTGCGGCGAAAAAACTGATGGATGCCTTCTGGCCCGGCCCTCTTACGATGGTTTTTCCTAAGAGTGACATCGTGCCCGATAAGGCAACAGGCGGTCTGGATACGGTAGCAGTGCGCGTCCCCAACCACCCTGTGGCAAGAGCCATTATCCATGCGGCGGGCCTGCCCATCGCAGCACCCAGCGCAAACTCTTCCGGCAAACCCAGCCCTACCAGAGCATCCCATGTGGAATTTGACCTGAATGGCAAGATCGACATGATCGTGGATGGCGGTGCGGCAGAATGGGGTCTGGAATCCACCATTGTGGATGTTTCCGGCGAAGTGCCTATGATCCTGCGTCCCGGCGCAGTCACAAAGGAAATGATGGAGGAAGTGGTAGGAGCGGTGGAAATCGACCCTGCCATCCTGCAGAAGCCTGCGGCTGACTTAAAGCCTAAGGCCCCCGGTATGAAATATACCCACTATTCCCCTAAGGCAGAAGTGATTCTGGTGAAAGGGGAAATGAAAGCCGTTGTGGATGAGATCAATCGTCTGGCGGCAGAAGATATGTCCCATGGATTTAAGACAGGTGTCATGGCAACGGAGGAAACAAAAGACCTCTATCAGGCCGACATTATCCTTTCTCTGGGCAGCAGGGACAGACCCGAGGAAATCGGGGCGAACCTGTTCAAATTTTTAAGAAAATTCGACTTCCTTGGCGCGGAAAGGGTTTATTCTGAAGTCTTTTCCGAAGAAGGGGAAGGTATGGCGATCATGAACCGTCTGAATAAGGCGGCAGGTTACCAGACCATTGATTTAGATAAGGCATAATTAGGAAAAGGAGTGTTTCAATATGTTAGCACTGGGTTGCGATCACGGCGGTTATCCCCTGATGAAAGAAGTTATTGATTATCTGGAAAAGAACGGTATCGAATTCAAAAACTTTGGTACATTCTCCGATGCATCCGTAGACTATCCTGAATACGGCAAAGCAGTTGCAAATGCAGTTGCTGCAGGTGAATGTGAAAAAGGTATCCTGATCTGCGGTACAGGTATCGGTATTTCCATTACAGCAAACAAAGTAAAAGGTATCCGTTGTGCACTGTGCGGCGATGTTTTCTCCGCAAAAGCAACAAGAGAACACAACGATGCAAACATTCTGGCGATGGGCGCAAGAGTAACAGGCGCAGGTCTGGCTCTGGAAATCGTAAAAGCTTTCCTGGAAACACCCTTCTCCAATGACGAACGTCACATCAGAAGAATCAATCAGATCGAAGATTGATTATCTTTGGAAATATAAATTTTCCGCTCGAAAGAGGAGAGATTAATTTTGATAGAACATAACTGGCTGCTTTATATTGCAGCCTTCGCGTGCGCCTTTGCTATCACTCTGGTGACAACGCCCTTTGCGAAATGGCTTTCCGTTAAATGCGGTGCCATTGACTATCCAAAGGACAGAGGCGTGCATAAAAAACCAATGCCCCGTATGGGCGGGGTGGCCATTGTACTGGGTTTTATTATCACAGTTCTGATGGTATATCATTTTGATAAGAGCATGGATCTGAAGCAGTTTGTAGGCTTCATTATCGGCGCACTGATGATCGCTGGTCTGGGTGTGATCGATGATATGAAAAACCTGCCTGCAAAACTGAAATTCTGTGTGCAGATGCTGGCGGCACTG
>JAFZDV010000028.1 GCA_017560955.1 Anaerotignum sp. | reverse complement strand
GTCAATGATTTCTCTCGGATATCTCATGATCATTCCCTCCCTTCCATTCGCTTCCGAAAATTCTTCCTAAGCAATCGAAAAGGAAGTTGTTTCACTTCCTTTTACTTTATCTATTCGACATTTTTATTAAAAATCCTTCTTAGTTATATGCATTTTGTTAGTATGAACAAAAATTTTTCAAAAAACCCTTGACTTTTTCAAAAATCAAGCATATATTTTATAATTTTGTCCACTCACGAGGAATGAACAGTTCATTATATTTGGCTACCGCAAAACGGTCTGTCATGCAGGCGATATAGTCGCAGACCACCTGACGGACAGGGTCACCTTCGTTCAGCAGAATCTGGAATTCAGAGGACATTTCCTCAGGATATTCCATGTAATAGTCAAACAGGTCACCTACGATTTTTTCCGCCTTCTTATGCTCTTCCAGAGCCACATCACTGGCATAAACCTGTCTGAACATAAAAGAACGCAGGCTGCCCAGTGCCCCTTTCATTTCAGGGCTCATTCTGATATCATTTGTGTCCATACTGTTCTGAATGGTATCACGGATCATAGCATTGATACGGCTGGAAGATTTCGTGCCGATCAGCGCAACGATATCTCTGGGGATATCTCTTGGTCTGAGCATCCCTGCACGGATAGCATCATCAATGTCATGGTTGGTATAGGCGATTTTATCGGAAAGCTGAACAATTTTTCCTTCCAGTGTGGCAGGACTGCCGCTGGTGCGATGGTTCAGAATGCCGTCCCTGACTTCCCATGTCAGATTCAGCCCTCTGCCGTCCTTTTCCAGTCTTTCCACCACACGCAGGCTCTGTTCATTATGGGCGAAACCGCCGCTGTCACGGCAGAGTTCATCCAATTTCCGTTCCCCTGCATGACCGAAAGGTGTATGTCCCAGATCATGCCCTAAAGCAATAGCCTCTGTCAGGTCTTCATTCAGACGCAATGCCCTTGCGATGGAACGGGCGATCTGCGCCACTTCTAGGGTATGTGTCAGTCGGGTGCGATAATGGTCACCTTCAGGGGAAATAAATACCTGTGTTTTATGTTTCATTCTGCGGAAGGATTTGCAATGGATGATACGGTCTCTATCCCTCTGAAAATCCGTACGCAGGTCACATTTTTCTTCATCTTTCTGCCTGCCCTTTGTATTCACGCTTTTTGCGGCATACTGCCCCAGCATTTTTTCTTCCAGTTCTTCCTGAAACAAACGCAGTTCCATACACATTCCCTCCTTTTTGCGTTATTCTGCAAAATTCTTCTGTTACTGATAATATACGATTTTTTTACAGAAAACCCTTCTTTACAAAAGAAAAAACCTTGATTTCTCAAGGTTTTGTTTTGTCTGTTCGATTATTCGGGCACTTTGCCGCCGCCGTTGTATTCTGCATATTTTTTGCCGCGTACCTGCACAAATTCCATTTCGGGGTAACGCAGTGCTGTCAGGTAACCGCCATAAACACAGCCCTGATCGATATCCACCGTATTATTGATGATCTCAGGTTTTTCCACTACGGTATGACCATAGACCACAAAAGGTTCGCCATCGTATTCCGCCGCCCAGTCCAGTCGTTCAGGTTTGCCGTTTTCATCAAAAACCCCAGTGGTTTCCCCATAGAGGCAGACTGTACGGATCTTATTGGAAAACTTACCGATATTTTCCGCCCTTAAACCGCCATGGACGATAGCCAGTTTCTTTCTGTCCAACAGAAGATAAAAACACTGGCTTTCATAACAGCGCATATAGCGATTACGCAGTGCCATGCGTTCTTCCTTGGGCAGTTTTTCCAGCTCCGCTACCGTATTTTCCAGACCATGGGACAGATGTACACGGTTGCCGAGAAAGTAACGATACAGTTTGTTACAATGGTTGCCGTGTACCCAGAAGGCACCGCCATTATTGACCTGATCGATCCAGAAATTCAGGCAGTCCAGATTTTTTGTGCCCTTATCTGCCACATCGCCCACAGAGATCAGTTTTCTGCCCTCTGGATGCACATAACAGCCGTTGCTCTTTTCGTAGCCCAGCTTTTCGATCAGCTCCATCAGTTCATCGTAACAGCCATGGATGTCCCCAACGATATCAAATTTATTTTCGCGAAATTCCAGTATACGGAAGTTTCGTTCTCTTCGTTCTTTCATATCCATTTCCCTTTCAAGAATTCTTCTCAGACATTCTCATTATACATGATACCACAAAAATCCCTTCTTTTATAGAAAAATATGACCTTTCATGAAAAAACTTTTAAAATCATATATATAAGAAAATGGAAATGGGAGGTCAGATATGTATTATCCCCGAAAAATCCCCGAACACTTCCTGAAAAATATCACAGAAACAGAAGAACCCCTGCCCCTGACAGTACGGGAACAGGTACGACAGCCTGAAAGCATTTCGCCTCTGGCAGTGCTCTTTATACTGGAATTCCTGAATATAAAAAAGGATGGCTAAATGCCATCCTTTTTTACAGCCCTAAAATAGTCATGACCTGCAGTAACTGCAGCCGCTCTTCCTTCGGCAGACTGGCTGCCACCGCCGCCAGCAATGCTTTCTGTTCCTGGGGCGGCAGGCTTCCTCCTGCAGAAAGCCGTTCCCCGTATTCCAGAAAAACATCCAACCGCTCCATCCCCGTTTTCCCCTTTGCTTTCTCTGC
>JAFZDV010000027.1 GCA_017560955.1 Anaerotignum sp. | reverse complement strand
TGGTATATTTTGCTTCCATCACCGCCTGATGAATTTTTTTCGGCAGAACTGCCAGACCGATACGCAGGCCAGGCATCAGGATCTTAGAGAAACTCTTGATATAGATTACACGATTTTTATAATCCAGCGCCTTCAGGGGCACAATGGCTTCCTTACTGTAATGGAAATCACAGAAGTTATCTTCCTCAATGATGTATGTATCATATTTTTCCGCCAGTTCCAGCAGTTTTCTCTTCTTTTCCATGGAATAGGAAATGCCCGTCGGCGCCTGAAAATATGCCATCATATAAATAAATTTCGGCTGATACAGCTTCAGGTAATCCTCCAGTTTCACCATATCCATGCCGTCATTCTCCAGAGGTACTTCCACCAGTTTTGCACCACGGGAAAGGAATGCACCTGCCGCACCGTAAAACGTAGGTTTTTCTACAAAAACCACATCGCCGTAATGGAGCATTACCTTGGAAATGATATCGATCCCCTGCTGCGCACCGGAAATCACCTGCACATTTTCCACAGATGTCTTGATGCCGTAACTTTCCAGATAACGACAAAGCTGTTCTCTTAAAGGTTCGTAGCCCATGCCGTCCATGTAACTGAAGGCACCGCCTTTTTCCCTGTCCAGCACCTCATCGAATGCCTTCTTGAAGGCATCTACAGGGAACATTTCATGGGGCAGAGATGTGCCCGAAAAATTGATGGCATTCTCCATGGTAAGCTCACCGCCGTAGGTGCGGATATTACGGTTTGCCACAGGCTCAGGGATATGCTCTACCGGCAAAGGAGAAACAAATGTGCCGCTGCCCACGCGGGAATAGACCATCTGTTTCTGCTCCAGATATTTATAGGCATTTACAATGGTCACAGAATTCACCCCGAAATGCTGTGCCATTTTTCGGATTGGCGGCAGTTTGCTGTTAGACGGCAGATATCCATCGGAAATCAGCGTCAGGATCGCCTCTGCCAACTGCTGATAGAGGGGTGTTTCATTTTCTTTATTCAACTGTATCTGAAAAATTTCTTCCATATAATATATCCCTCAGATCATTCATATTTTTACGTTTTATTTACAAGGTCAGTGTTCCTTTCTGATGGATGCCCCGGAAATCCCCATTCCTTCTCTGTATTTTGCCACAGTTCTTCTGGAAATGTGTATGCCTTCTGCCGTCAGTTTTTCCGTCAGTTCTCTATCACTGAGGGGTTTTCGTTTGTCTTCCGCATCGATGATCTCCTTCAGACGATTACGGATACTGTCTGCGGAAACTTCTCCCTCGACCGCAGCGACCCCTTTGGAAAAGAAGGAACTGAGCAGGAATACGCCTCGGCTGCACTGCAGATATTTTTCTTTCACCGCACGGCTGACAGTGGATTCATGGACTCCCAGTTCCGCCGCCACATCTGTCAGGCGCAAAGGCATCAATTGCCCATGAGGTTCCGCAAAAAAGCCCTTCTGTCTGCGGACGATACATTCCGCCACCTGCTGCAGAGTATGTTCTCTACGGCTGATGCACTGAAGTACCCATTCCGCCTGTTTCAGTTTTTCGGAGATGTATTCCTCTGTCTGGGCATCTGCACCTGCGCGGAGCATCTTCACATAAGCATGGCTGATGTTGAGATGGGGGATAACACTGCCGTTGACCGTCACAGTACATATGCCATCTTTTTCTTCCACCAGCACATCAGGTATAATAAAGGATATTTCTCCTTCCCCTGCAAAGCCACTGCCCGGCTTAGGCTGACAGCTTTTCAGTTCTTTCAGCGCTTCCGACACTTCTGCCATTGTCACTTTTTCTTTTTTCGCGATCTGCTGAAGGTGATTCTTCGCCACATCCTCCAGATAAACCTCCGCCATTTTTATCGCCAGCGGAGAAACATCTTTTCTGTTCAGCTGGATCAGCAGACACTCTTTCAGGCTTCTCGCCCCTACCCCTGCAGGATCCAGACTCTGGAATTCCTTCAGGATACGGCCTGCCGTCTGGGCTTTCATGGGATATCTTTCCACCATCATTTCAATGGCATCATCCTCCAGATAGCCGCTTTCCGCCGTACTTTCTGCCAGAAAGCGCAGTACCAGCTTATGTCCCTCGGGGATGTTCTGGGTATTGATCTGAAAAAGGAGGTATTCTCTGAGGGTCTGACCTTTGCCGTCCTTCAGAGATTCCGTTTCCCCATCTTCCGCCTCATGTTCCATCTGATACAGGCTGCGGTTTGCTCCGTCAGCCTCCTCCAGCCATTCCATTTTCTGCAGAAGTCGTTCTTTTCGGGGCTGAAAGGGTTCGGTTTCCTCACTCCATTCCAGCAGAGGGTTTTCCTCCGCCATTTCTCTGGCATATTCCGACAAGGCCAGTGCATTCATCTGCAGTATCGCCACAGACTGCTGCTGTTTCAGGCTCAGCACCTGTTTTTGCTGTAATTGTAATGATAGTTCCACGGAATCCCCTCCTTTCCCTACTGATTTAGATTGATTTTATTTTATCACGAATTTAACGGGTTTTGTACTATTTTGTCTAAAAATCCATAAAATACCCCCAAAATTCTCTAACATTATGGTAATAAATTAACATTTACTTTTATAGATAATGAGTATAAAATATATACGATGATTCATTCGCATACAAATTGTTTTGTAGTGGCGGATGTTTCCGCAATATTATAAGGCAAAGAACAGGTTTCGACATCGTTTTGTGGAAGGAAGTCTTTTTTAGGAAGTTCAGGTGAAAATTTCTTTTGAAAAAAAGTTTTTTCGCTTTTTTTCTGCGAAATCGGTTGAGAAATTCTTATTTTTGCGTTAAAATATTGCTGTTATATTATAGTTATTTTTTTATAAAAGTATAACTTTTCAACCCGTGCCATCCCACGGCACATGACAAAATTTGAACAGAGGGGGATAATATGCAAACTTTAACGTTCAAACGCGGCGTACACCCTCCTGATGGTAAAGAACTGGCAAAAGACCAGCCCATCAAGGTGATTATGCCCAAAGAAGGCTCCGAATTGTTCTACCCTATGAGCCAGCACATCGGTGCTCCTTGTGATCCACTGGTAGCTGTTGGTGATCATGTAAAAGTAGGACAGAAAATCGCTGAATCCGGCGCATTCATGTCTTCTCCTATCTTCGCTTCCGTATCCGGTGAAGTAGTAGACATCAGACCTATGCTGGTACCCGGCGGTGCTATGGTAAAATCCATCGTAGTGAAAAACGATGGCAAAATGGAAGAGATCGAAGGTCTCAACGAAGGTAAAGATTACACAACTATGACAAACGACGAAATCCTGGCAGCAATCAAAAATGCCGGCGTTGTAGGTCTGGGTGGTGCGGGCTTCCCCACACATGTAAAACTGAACCCTCCTAAAGACACACCTATCGATCACATCCTGATCAACGCGGCAGAATGTGAACCTTACCTCACATGTGACTACCGCCTGATGCTGGAAGAACCCGAAAGAATCGTAAGAGGTCTGCAGATCATGCTGAAACTGCATCCCAATGCAAAAGGTGTTATCGGTATCGAAGATAACAAACCCGAAGCAATTGCATCTATGCAGAAAGCATGTGAAGGCATCGACAACATCACAGTTCAGCCTCTGACAACAAAATTCCCTCAGGGTTCCGAAAAACACCTGATTTACGCTATCACAAAAAGAGAAGTTAAATCCGGTGCTCTGCCCGCTTCCGCTGGCTGTATCGTAGACAACGTTGACACAGTTGTTGCTATCGAAAGAGCAATCGAAAAAGGCAGACCTCTGATGAGAAGAATCGTAACAGTTTCCGGTAAAGGTATCAAAAACCCTGGTAACTACAAAATCAGAATCGGTATGACACTGAGAGAACTGGTTGAAGAAATCGGCGGTTTCAAAGAAGACGATGCTCCCGTTAAACTGATCGCAGGTGGTCCTATGATGGGTCCCACACTGTACACACTGGATGTTGCATCCGTAAAAACAACTTCCGGTCTGCTGTGCTTCACAAAAGACGAAGCATACATTCCCGAAGAAAGAAACTGCATCCGTTGCGGTAAATGTGTAGACCACTGTCCTATGGGCCTGATGCCTTTCATGCTGAATGCATTCGCAATCAAAGGTGACGGCGAAGGTTTCGTAAAACACCACGGTCTGGACTGTATCGAATGTGGTTCCTGCTCTTACGAATGTCCTGCAAAACGTCAGCTGGCTCAGTCCATCAGAGCTACAAAGAAAATCGAAGCAGGCAAAAAAGCAGCAGCAGCCGCTGCAGCAGCAAAAGCAAAAGCAGAAGCTGAAGCAAAAGCTAAAGCAGAAGCTGAAAACAAATAAGAAGGGGGAGAATAAACAATGGCTAACTTTGTAGTATCCGGTACCCCTCATGTGCGTTCTAAAGAATCCATCCAGAGCATCATGCGTGATGTAATCATCGCTCTGGTTCCTGCAACAGCAGCGGGTATCTATTATTTCGGTATTAATGCTCTGATCCTGGTGATCGCAGCAATCGCATCTGCAGTAGCTTTCGAAGCTATCTGTCAGAAAGTTATGAAAAAACCTGTTACAGTAAGCGACCTGTCCGCTGTAGTAACTGGTCTGTTACTGGCAATGAACCTGCCTGCAGCAGCTCCCATCTGGGTTGCTATCGTAGGTAGTGCATTTGCTATCATCTTTGGTAAACAGCTGTTTGGCGGCCTGGGTCAGAACTTCATCAACCCTGCTCTGGCTGGTCGTGCATTCCTGCTGGCTTCCTACCCTACAGAAATGACAACTTGGTCCGTACCTAACGGTCTGGAAGTTGCTGACGCAGCTACATACGCTACACCTCTGGCTCAGCTGAAAGCTGGTTACCTGGATGCAAATCTGGTTGACCTGATGCTGGGTAAATGCGGCGGTACAATCGGTGAAACATGTGCAATCGCTCTGATCATCGGTGGCGTATACCTGCTGTACAAACACGTAATCAGCTGGAAGATCCCTGTAATCTACATCGCAACAGTAGCAATCCTGTTCGGCGTGATCGGCAGACACGGCATGAGAATGCCCCTGCAGGAAATCATGGCCGGCGGTGTAATGCTGGGTGGTATCTTCATGGCAACAGACTACGCTTCTTCTCCCGTAACACCTAAAGGCCAGATCATCTTCGCAGTTGGTGCTGGTGTGATCACATACCTGATCCGTACATTCGGTGGTTACCCTGAAGGCGTATCCTACTCTATCCTGATCATGAACTGCTGTGTACCTCTGATCGAAAGATTCACAGAACCTACAATCTTCGGTGCACTGCCTAAAACAAAGGAGGCGAAATAAGCATGAACTCTAAAGCAGTAATTAGACCCGCAATCGTTCTGTTGCTTATCTCCGCTGTAGCTGCAGGTCTGCTGGGCGTTGTTTCTGAAGTAACAAAAGCTCCCATCGCTGCACAGGCAGAAAAATCTCTGAACGAAGGTATGATGGCAGTTATGCCAGAAGCATCCACATTCGAAGCTGTAGATGCTGAATTCACAGGTACAATCACAGGTATCTACAAATCCGACACAAACGGTTTTGTTCTGACAACAGCTCCCGGCGGTTTCGGCGGTGCTGTAAATACAATGGTTGGTATTGACGCTGACGGCGTTATCACAGGTCTGCGTGTAACAGGTCACTCTGAAACACCTGGTCTGGGTGCAAAATCCACAGAACCCGCTTTCTATGAACAGTTCACAGGTCAGTCCGGTTCTGTAACAGTAACAAAAGATGGTGGTCAGATCGTTCCTATCACATCTTCCACAATTACTTCCAGAGCAGTATGTGCTGGTGCACAGGAAGCCCTGGATTGGGTCGCAGCGAATGGAGGTGCTTATTGATGGCTAACCCTATTACAATTATCAAAAATGGTATCATCGATGAAAACCCTACCTTCATTCAGGTTATCGGTATGTGTCCTACACTGGCGGTAACATCTTCCGCGATCAACGGTATCGGTATGGGTCTTTCCACAACAGCAGTACTGGTGTTTGCGAACATTTTCGTATCCCTGCTGAGAAAAATCATCCCTGATACAGTACGTATCCCTTGCTTCATCGTAGTTATCGCTACATTCGTAACAATCATCGAGTTCCTGCTGAAGGCATATCTGCCCGCACTGAACGCATCCCTGGGTCTGTATATCCCCCTGATCGTAGTTAACTGTATCATCCTGGCTCGTGCAGAAGCATTTGCTTCCAAAAACGGTCCTGTAGCATCCGCTTTCGATGGTATCGGTATGGGTCTGGGCTTCACATTCGCCCTGGGTCTGCTGGGTCTGATCCGTGAATTCATCGGTGCTGGTACAGCATTCGATATGACAGTTCTGCCCGAAGCATTCCCCAGAACTCTGCTGTTCGTAATGGCTCCCGGTGGTTTCTTTACACTGGCTCTGGTAATGGCTGTTATCAATAGCATCAGAAACAAAAAAGCATAAGAAGGAGGGGAAAATAGATGAATCTGATTTTATTAGTATTAGCTGGTATTTTCGTAAATAACTACGTTCTGTCCCAGTTCTTAGGTATCTGCCCCTTCCTCGGTGTTTCCAAAAAGGTAGACACAGCGGCTGGTATGGGTATGGCCGTTATCTTCGTTATGGCACTGGCAGCTGCAGCTGCATGGCTGGTTTATAACCTGATCCTGGTGCCCCTGAACATCACATTCCTGTACAACATCGCGTTCATTCTGCTGATCGCTTCCCTGGTACAGTTTGTAGAAATGTTCCTGAAAAAATCCGCACCTGCTCTGTATCAGGCTCTGGGTGTATTCCTGCCCCTGATCACAACAAACTGTGCGGTACTGGGTGTAGCCGTAACAAACATGCAGAAAGGCTACAACTTCATCGAATCCGTTCTGAACGCAGTTGGTGGTGCGGCTGGTTTCGCTCTGGCAATCGTTCTGTTCGCTGGTATTCGTGAAAGAATCGCTGACAATGACACACCTAAAGCCTTCGATGGTTTCCCTATGGCTCTGATCACAGCTGGTCTGATGTCCATCGCATTCCTGGGCTTCTCTGGTCTGATCAAACTGTAAGAAGGAGGGTAAAAGAATATGGATCCAATGAGTATTTTATTCCCCGTTCTGAGCATTGGCGGCATGGGCGTAGCATTCGGTGCTGTTCTGGGTGTTGCTTCTGAAGTTTTCAAAGTAGAAGAAGACCCTCGTATCGGTGAAATCCTGGGCGTACTGCCCGGCGCTAACTGTGGTGGTTGCGGTTTCCCCGGTTGTGGTGGTGCTGCAGCAGCTATCGTAGCTGGCACAGCTCCCGTAAACGCTTGTCCCGTTGGTGGTGCAGCAGTAGCTGAAAAAGTAGGCGCTATCATGGGTATCGAAGCTTCCGCTTCCGAACCCGTAGCTGCTTTTGTTAAGTGCGGTGGTACTTGCGAAAAAGCAAAAGACAAATATGAATATTTCGGTATCGACGACTGTACATTCGCTTCCCAGCTGGCTGGCGGCGGCTCCAAATCCTGCTCCTATGGTTGTCTGGGTCTGGGCTCCTGTAAAAAAGCTTGTGCATTCGGCGCAATCGAAATCGTTGACGGCATTGCAGTAATCGACAAAGATAAATGTGTAGCTTGTGGTAAATGTGTATCCGCTTGTCCTAAACACATCATCGAACTGCTGCCCGCTAAGAAAAAAGTTAAAGTACAGTGCTCTTCCAAAGACATGGGTAAAAATGTAATCCCCAACTGCTCCGTTGGTTGTATTGCATGTAAAATCTGTGAAAAGAACTGTCCTTTCGATGCTATCCATGTAAT
>JAFZDV010000026.1 GCA_017560955.1 Anaerotignum sp. | reverse complement strand
CCAGCAAGTCTGTTGAACAGAGTGGATTTGCCTACATTAGGGCGGCCCACTACCGCTACGATAGGTTTGCTCATAATAATTCCTCCAAAAATTTAAAAATACCTTTACGGTTACAGTTGTCTTTTTTCATAAATGGGCATACTCGCCCACTTTTCCATTCTAAGTAGTATACCACAAAAAAGAGGATGTGCAAAGATTTTTTGCACATCCCCTCTTGATTTCCTTTGATTTTTCGCCTGTTACAGCATTTCCATGTATTTGCTTTTCTTCTCTTCGAATTCTTCGTCTGTCAGAATACCAAGATCTTTCAATTCCTTCAGGCGTTTCAGGTCTTCCGTTACCTCTGCAAGGCTTTTCTTTTTGGAAGGGATCATACCTGCCACCTGACCGATAGCTTTCACACCATCTACAACTTTTGTTACTTCAGAAGTGCCGACCTTTGCCACCACACCTACTGTTTTTTTCACTGCGGATACTACTGCTGTTTTACCAATCATTCGTTTCACCTTCTTAAATCAGTTCCATGATGCCTGCCATAACGCCGCGTTTTTCGCCCATGCCTCTGTGGGAATAGAATCTTTCCTGATCGCATTTGGTGCAAAGACCGCTGATTTCAATGTCCTTCACGCCCATTTCCGCCAGCAATCGGCGGTTACATTCCCACAGGTCCATTTTATATTTACCTTCCTGAGAAGGATCCGGTTTCACGATATCATCTGTCCACGCAATGTTCTCTCTGAATAATTTTAACACAGGTTCGTCCATCTGGAAACAGCACTGTCCGATAGATGGACCGATGGCCGCTGTCACATCGGCAGGGTCTGTACCAAATTCCTTCATCATTTCCTGCAGAATCTTTTCTGCCATGCGCTTGCCTGTACCCATCCAGCCGCAGTGAGCCACGCCGATGGCTTTGTTCTTTTTATCCAGCAGGAATACAGGCACACAATCCGCCCCGAAAATCACCAGAGGGATATTCTTCTCATTAGTAATGAGGCCGTCCACATCCGTATAGCCTCTGTCTGTCCAGACACCCTTGCCTTTATCTTCCGCTGTCACCTTGCGTACATTTGTAGTATGGGTCTGCTGGCTTGTCACATAATTGTCTACAGAAAAACCAACGGCCTCCGCAAGGATGCGATAGTTTTCCCAGACAGGCTCCTTCGCTTCCCCACGGGCAAGGCCCATGTTCATGGTCGCCCAGTGTTCTGTGCTGACACCGCCGTGTCTTGTGGTAAAGGCGTGTTTCACCATGCCTGTTTTTTCTAAATTGTTAAATGTTACATATTCTAAATCGCCTTTTCTAATAATCGCCATAATTCTCTCCTTTTATTTGCATCAGCATATATGCTGATGCAGTATCGGGTCAAGGGACTGAGTCCCTTGCGGGGTATTGGGGCAGCACCCCAAGGTCTTAAAGTTGGAATGCATCTTCCGTATAGCGGAAATAGGTCTTGCCGTCCTGTGCCAGCACTTCTGCCACATCAAAACGGAAATCGTACCCTTCCTCCATCAGACAGTTCTGTGCCATATAAACCTTCGCCGCACGGATGATGTTCTGCTGTTTCTGATAACCTACCGCCTCCGCAGGTGTCCCCATTTCTTCATTCTGTCTGTATTTCACTTCCGTAAAAACGATGGTATTGTCTTTTTTCGCAATGATATCGATTTCTGCTTTCAGAGCATAGAAATTCCGTTCCAGAATCTCATACCCCATCTTCTCCATCTGTTTCGCCGCCAGCGCTTCTCCACGATGACCTTTATCCGTGGTATTGTCCCCTTCCTGAGGCAAAAGATTTTTCAGGAATGTTCTGCGGTGGATGGGTGTAGGACCCAGTTTCTTCAGTCCTTCGATATGCTCCGCCGCACCATAGCCTTTGTTGGACGCAAAGCCATAACCGGGATATACCTCTTCATAGGCTTCCATCAGACGGTCACGATATACCTTCGCCACGATACTTGCCGCACCGATGGACATACTTTTCGCATCCCCTTTGACAATACCCCTCTGGGGTGTAGAAACCATAGGGATCGTCACTGCATCGGCAAGGATATAATCGGCCTTTGGCTTCAGCTGGCTCAGTGCTTCTCTCATGGCCTCATAAGTAGCCTGCAGAATATTTATTTCATCAATACGTTCATTAGAAACGATGCCAATGCCATAAGACACCGCCTTTTCCAGAATGATATCATAAAGTTCTTCTCTTTTTTTCGCAGAAAGCTTCTTGGAGTCATTTACCCCTTCAATTTTACATTCCTTGGGCAGGATCACAGCCGCCGCAACCACAGGGCCTGCCAGAGGGCCTCTGCCCACTTCGTCAATGCCTGCGATCAGTTCGTAGCCTGCTTCCCAAAGACCTCTTTCATAAGTCAGGATCTCCTCCAGACGAGCCAGTTCCTGCTGATGTTTTTCATATTTTTTCCGAAAAGAGGCCAGCGCAGTCTGGACACCCTTTCGGCTGTCTTCTTCAAACTGTTTCATCTGTTCGGGCAGTTCTTCCATAGAACAACTGCTTAAGATTTCCTTGATTTCACTGATGGACTGCATATGCTCCCTCTTTTCCTCATAGTTTGGCTCTATCATACACTATTTTTCTTCGCCTTGCAATCAAGTGCAACTTCTGATTGTTCACGATTCATTTCTGTGCTATGCTTGTATCAGAAAAACCCATCATTTACATATAAGGAGGTCATTTCCATGAAATGTTATCATGTTGACGCTTTTGCAGAAAAAGTATTCGAAGGCAATCCTGCCGCAGTATGTGTGCTGGACAAATACCCTTCTGATGAACTGATGCTGAAAATCGCCATCGAAAACAACCTGTCCGAAACTGCTTTTGCAGTAAAAGAAGGCGAAAACTATCATCTGAGATGGTTCACACCCGGCGGCGAGATCGACCTGTGCGGCCATGCCACACTGGGCACATCCTACGTTCTGTTCAACTTCTTTGAAAAAGATGCCACATCCATCACATTCAACACTATGAGCGGCCCTCTGACTGTTGTCAGAAAAGGTGACCTGCTGGAAATGGACTTTCCTGCATACGAACTGAAAGAAGTTCCCGTAACAGACCTGATGGAAGAAGCTCTGGGCGTGCGTCCTGTAGAAGCATGGCTGGGTCGCGATCTGGTTTGCGTACTGGAAAAGGAAGAAGATGTAGCCCCCCTGAAACCAGACCACAGCAAACTGGTAGAACTGGATGGCCTGCTGCAGCACATCACTGCAAAAGGCACAAAATATGATTCCGTATCCCGTTCCTTCTGCTCCAAACTGGCTGTTCCCGAAGACCCTGTATGCGGCAGCGGTCACTGCCATATCGTTCCCCTGTGGGCAAAGAAACTTGGTAAAGATGAGATCATTGCAAGACAGTCCTCTGCAAGAGGCGGCACTCTGCACTGCAGCATGAACGGCGACAGAGTAACACTGGCTGGTTCTGCTGTGCTGTATTCCATCGCTGACCTGTTTATCGAAGAATAATGGCATAAAAATAACCCCGACAATGTCGGGGTTTTCTTTTTTTATACTTCCATGATGATAGGCAGGATCATGGGGCTTCTCTTTGTTTTCTGCCAGATATAATTCTTCAGCGTATCCTTGATGACACCTTTGATATAGTTCCAGCTTGTGATGCCTTTCGCTTCGCATTCCTGCAGAGCCTCCAGCACCGCCTGACGGGCTTCATCCATCAGACCTTCCGCTTCTCTTACATAAACGAAACCTCTGGAAATGATATCGGGACCGGAAATAATGGTGCCATATTCCTTATCCATGGAAACAACCACTACCATCAGACCATCCTGAGACAGATGTTTTCTGTCACGCAGAACGATATTGCCGACATCACCAACACCCAGACCATCTACCATGATCTGACCTGTAGGAACTGTGCCGTTCACTTTCGCTTCGTTCTGGTTTACTTCCAGCACTTCGCCCAGTTTCATCACAAAAATATCATTCTTATCCATGCCCATGGAAACCGCCAGATCTCTGTGGCTTGCCAGATGCATGAATTCGCCGTGAACAGGCATAAAGAATTTAGGTTTTGTCAGAGCCAGCATCAGTTTCAGTTCTTCCTGACGGGCATGACCGGAAACATGGATATCTTCGATATCGCCGTAAACCACATCCGCCCCTTTTTTCATCAGTTCATTTACCACACGGAATACATTCTTTTCGTTACCGGGGATCGCAGATGCAGAAATAATGATCTTATCATCAGGTTTTACGCTGATCTGTTTATGTTCACCGCTGGCAATTCTGGACAGAGCAGACATGGTTTCGCCCTGGCTGCCTGTAGTGATGATGACCAGCTGATTATCCTGATAGTTCTTCGCTTCGTTGATATCGATCAGTGTTCTGGGAGGAACATACAGATAATCCAGTTCGGATGCAGTTTTTACCGCATTGACCATACTGCGGCCAATGATTGCAACTTTTCGGCCGTTGGCATAAGCCGCATCGATGACCTGCTGGATACGATGGATATTGGAAGAGAATGTGGCAACCATGATACGGTTTTTGGGTGTATCTTCAAAAATCTTATCAAACACCTTACCTACATTCTTTTCAGACATGGTAAAGCCTTTTCTTTCTGCATTGGTGCTGTCACTCATCAGGAGCAGTACGCCTTCCTTACCCAGTTCTGCAAAACGCTGCAGGTCGATGATCTCACCGTCAATGGGAGTATAGTCCACTTTAAAGTCACCTGTGTGTACCACTGTACCTACGGGTGTATGGATGGCCAGTGCCACCGCATCGGCAATGGAATGGTTGGTATGGATGAATTCCACCACCATCTGACCCAGTTTCACTTTTTCACCGGGCACCACTGTATGTCTTGTTGTGGAGTCCAGCATCTTATGCTCTCTCAGTTTGTTTTCCAACAGACCCAGTGTCAGCAGTGTTCCGAATACAGGCACATTCAGCTGTTTTAAGATATAAGGCAGTGCACCGATATGGTCTTCATGACCATGAGTCAGCACGATACCTCTGATTTTTTCGATATTTTTTGTCAGATAGGATACATCAGGGATAACAAGGTCGATACCCAGCATATCATCTTCAGGGAAAGCCAGACCGCAGTCGATGATGATGATATCATCGCCATATTCCAGCACAGTCATGTTTTTGCCGATTTCTTCCAGACCGCCCAGTGCAACTACCTTCAGGTTCACCTGAGGTTTCTGTTTGGCTTTATTTCTGGCACGCAGTCTTGCTGTCATCTTCTGCGCTGCAGTTTTTGCCGGATTCGCAGGAGCTTTTGCCTGTTCCTTCACTGCCTCTTTCGCAGGGGCTTTCTGTTCTTTTGCT
>JAFZDV010000025.1 GCA_017560955.1 Anaerotignum sp. | reverse complement strand
ATGCCTGCCAAAGGCTACATGACTTATGACGGCAAAACTTACGAATTCAGCCCCAAAACATCTTTCGGTACACTGGACTGGGGCAGAGGCGTATGGACATACGACAACACATGGTACTGGGGCAGCGGTAATGCCATCGTGAATGGCAAACCCTTCGGCTTTAACATTGGTTACGGCTTCGGCAATACTTCTGCCGCAACAGAAAACATTCTCTTCTATGACGGCAAAGGCCACAAGCTGGATGATGTGACCTTCCATATGCCCGAGGATGATATCCTGAAACCATGGAAATTCACTTCCTCCGACGGCCGCTTCGAAATGGACTTCCAGCCCATCATCGACCGTGCCGCTCTGACTGACCTGAAATTCCTTATTTCCGACCAGCATCAGGTATTCGGCAAAATGACAGGCAAAGCCGTTCTGGATGACGGCACTGTTCTGGAAATCAAAGATGTGGTCTGCTTTGCAGAAAAAGTACGCAACAGATACTAAGAGGTGAAAATATGAAAGTATATCAGCATAAAGTGCAGTATTACGAAACTGATAAAATGGGCATCACCCACCATTCCAACTATATCCGCTGGATGGAAGAGGCACGTACCGTTTTTCTTTCCGAATACGGCTGGCCCTATGACAAAATCGAAGCAGCAGGCATTTTCTCCCCTGTAACTGCAGTGGAATGTAAATATAAAAACAGCACCACCTTTGCCGATGTCATCGATATCACCGTTTCCGTACTGGAATTCAAAGGTGTAAAATTAAAACTGAAATACGAAATGAAAAAACAGGATGGTTCCATGGCATGTGAAGGCTATTCCGAGCATTGCTTCCTGAATGCAGAAGGCAAGTTCATCCGCATGCAGAAGGATTATCCAGAATTATATGAACTCTTAAAAAATCTTGTCGTAACAGAATAAAAAAGAGCCATCTCCTTTCGGAGATGGCTTTCTTTTTATTCTTCGTCGTCCTCGATGATAACTACCATGCCGCCCATTCTTCTGTTCAGTTCTTTTCTTGTGATCTTGATGATGTTGGGCACTACGCCGTCGGGCTGTTCTTCGATAAAGTATGCATCTTCCTTATCGCAGTCGTTTTCATCCAGCCAGCCGCTGAAGTAGGACATGATGGAGCGCATGATTTCTACGCTGTGGCCCCAGTAATCCAGATCCAGGAATACCAGTCTTGCCTTTTCGCCTGTTTTGGAGAATTTACGGCTTTTGTAAACCATTGTGAACAGTCTTCTTTCTTCACCTTTATATGTGAAGTAAACTGCCATTTCATTACTTTCACCAAAACGGTTTTCGTAACGATTTACTTTTGCTTCGGGGTCAAAATATTTCAGTACAAACTGATAAATCTGTTCCAGTTCAATTTCTTTTGTGATATAACCATGAGTCTTCGCTGTCATTGAAAAGTCCTCCTTTATTTATCGATCACATTTTACCCAGCATTTTTTCTACCAGTTCTGCGCTGCGTTTTGCTGCCAGCAGAACAAACTGTTCATAAGACATATTTGCTTCTTCATCAGCACTGTCGGAAATGGCACGGATGATTACAAAAGGGATACGGTTCAGCCAGCATGCATGAGCAATGGCTGCGCCTTCCATTTCCGCACAGTCACCCTGTACGAATTTCTTGATACGTTCCTTACCTTCTTTTGTGCCGATAAACTGGTCACCACTGGCAACTCTGCCAAGGATGACTTTATATTCTTCTTCGGATTCTGCAGCTGCTTCCTGGGCGATTTTCACCAGTGCTTCATCTGCTTTGAAATAGCTTTCCGCCAGTCTGGGGATGGTACCTACAGGGTCACCCAGTGCAGAAACATCCATATCATGCTGTACTGCATCTGTGGAGATCAGGATATCACCGATACCCAGTTCAGAACTTACCGCACCTGCACAGCCTGTATTGATGATATAGTCCACACCAAAATGGTCGATCAGCACCTGTGTGCACACTGCCGCATTTACCTTGCCGATACCGCTGATGACCAGCACGATGCTGTTGCCGCAGTATTTACCAACATGGAAATCCAGACCGATCACATTTTTTGTTGTAACGATTTCTACTTTCTCTTTCAGATATGCGATCTCCTCAGACATCGCACCGATGATACCGATTGTTTTCATCCTCGTCCCATCTCCTGTCTATTATTTTATTCCGACTTTCTCAGGACATGCACCATAAAAAGTCGTTTGTATTCTTCTCATACACAGTTATTGTAACATATTCACATACCATCCTGCAAGTCCCCCCGTTTTCCTAACATTTTCTTAAGTTTTCCTTGGATTCATTGCAAAAAAACGCCTTCTTCTGTATACTGTTAGGGAAACTTTTTCAAAAGGAGTACCACAAAAATGAGAAGAAAACCCGTCATCGGCATTTCGCCGAATTACTCTTATGAAAACAAAGAATATTCTCTTCACGAGGACTATGTACTGGCCATCGAAAAAGCTGGCGGCACCCCTGTTGCCCTGTTTCCTCATCAGGAACTGCCTGATTTTCTGGATGGTCTGCTGTTAACAGGCGGCGGCGATATCGACCCTCTGCTGTTCGGAGAAGAACCCCTGCACCAGAGCGGTGAGATCAATCCTCTCAGAGATGCCTACGAAATGCGCATCTGCAAAGAGGCTCTGGAAAAAGACCTGCCTATGCTGGGCGTTTGCCGCGGTATGCAGGTGATGAATATCGTCACAGGCGGCAAGATCTATCAGGATATCGGCGTACAGGCAGGAACAACTCTGAAACATATTCAGCAGGCACCTCGTTCCTATGGCACTCACAGTATCTTCGTGGAAGATAATACATTATTGACCGACCTCTGGGAAAATAAACGCACCATCGTAAACACCCTGCATCATCAGTCCTGCTCCACTCTTGGCGAAGGCTTCAAAGCATCTGCCCGCAGCGCCGACGGCCTCATCGAAGCCATCGAGCACGAAGGCTGCTCCTTTGCAGTGGGCGTACAGTGGCATCCCGAGGCAATGAAAACAGAAGAAATGGGTCTGCTGTTCACAGCATTTCTGAAAGCAGCCGCAGAACACAGACAGAAACAGGAGGAAAAATAAATGGAAACAATCAATAATCTTGTACCTACAACAACAGGTACAGAAATCGCTCAGGATCTGGGTTTTGGGTTTATCGCAAAAAATGCTGCCCTGAATGGTGCAATGAATTTAGGTATCAAAGCCCTGCAGATCGCATTCACACTGTTCCTCTGCTGGCTGATGATCCGCCTTTCCCACAAACTCATCAATAAAGTGCTGGAGGCACAGGTACAGAGAAAAAAACTGGCCATGTCCGAAAGAAAAGCCAGCACACTGAGCACAGTTGCAGGCAGCATCCTGAAATATGTGATCTACTTCATCGGTCTGGTATCCGTGCTGAAACAGCTGGGCGTACCCACAGAATCTCTGCTGGTCATCGCTTCCGCCGGTTCTGTTGCCATCGGTCTGGGTGCACAGGGCATCGCAGGTGACATGATGGAAGGTTTCTTCATCCTTTTTGAAGACCACTATGCAGTAGGC
The DNA here is from genome assembly GCA_017560955.1 of Anaerotignum sp. Lineage (GTDB taxonomy): Bacteria > Bacillota > Clostridia > Lachnospirales > Anaerotignaceae > Anaerotignum_A. Next base: position 92 of record JAFZDV010000025.1, on the reverse strand, counting down.
GATGTAGTAACCATTCAGGGTATCACAGGTACCGTTGAAAGCGTGACACTGCGCTCCACAAAACTGCGTGACGGCATGGGTGCTGTTCATAT
>JAFZDV010000024.1 GCA_017560955.1 Anaerotignum sp. | reverse complement strand
GAAACTTATCTGAACTATATCCGCGACCATTTCCTTTGGGCGGCGGAATATTATATCAACCGAAACGAAAATGAAAAAATAAAACTCTTTGCGGACTGGAGCTTATTTACCCAGGAGAATCTCCCCATGGTCATGGATATTGCCCAGAAAAAGGGAAGAACAGCCATCCTCAGCTTCCTGATGGATTACCAGCATAAACACTTTGCACCTGTTCGCAAAAAGAAAACATTTTCCCTTTGAGGGTTTCACCCTCAAGCACCCACCAAGGGGGTCACCCCCTTGGAACCCGATACCGCAAAACCATGTATATGGTTTTGCAATTGGGGGTTAAGGGGAATCATTCCCCTTATGGGGTTTGGGGCAAAGCCCCAAGAAAGAAGGTGAAGAGATGAATGAAACACATAAACGACTGATCGAAGTCGGAACGAATATCCTGAGTGCATCCAGAAATGAACTGTATCTTTCCATGCGCTTTTTAGACCTTGCCCTCAGCGGTCTGAAATATGAAATGAACCTGAGTTCCATGTACGTAGGCACGGACGGGGAGAAAATTCTGTTCAACCCCCGTTATCTGGTGCAGCGATATCTCTGCGATCGCGTGCTGGTGAACCGTGCATATCTGCATATGGTCGTCCATTGTCTGTTCCGCCATCCCTTCCACCTGAACGATCGTGATGAGGAACTCTGGCATCTTGCCTGCGATATCGCCACCGAATCCATCGTGGACAGCCTGCCCTCCAAGGCAGTGCAGCTGGTGGTCTCCGATAAACGAAATGAAACCTACGATATGCTCCGCAGAGAACTGAAAGTGCTTTCTGCCGAGGGTATCTATCGTGTTTTGAAAGAGAAAAACCTCTCTATTCAGGAATTTGGCAAACTGCAGTTGGAATTCTGGGTGGATGATCATGTCTTCTGGGAACATAAAAAAGACGAAAACGATGAGAATGAAGACCAGAACAACGATAACAATAACGACCAGAATCAGGAAGACCAGCAGGATGATGAAAAACAGCAGCAGCTGGAGCAGAAATGGACAGAAATCGGCGAAAAAACCGAAACTAATCTGGAAACCTTCTCCAAGGATATGGGCGAAGAGGCTGGTGACCTGCTGCAATATCTGAAAGTAGAAAACAGAGAACGCTACGATTATCGACAGTTCCTGCAGAAATTTGTGACTCTGAAGGAAGATATGCGGGTGGACGATGACGCCTTCGACTTTATCTTTTATACCTATGGTCTGCAGATGTACGGAAACCTGCCGCTGATCGAAGCGCTGGAATATAAAGAAGTGAAAAAGGTAGAGGAACTGGTCATCGCCATCGATACATCCGAATCCTGTGAGGGCGAAACGGTGAGACGATTCCTTGAGGAAACCTATGCCATTCTTTCCAGCAGTGAATCCTTCTTCCATAAGGTGAATATTCACATCATCCAGTGTGATGCGGATATCCAGCTGGATAAGAAAATCACTTCTGCGGAAGAACTGAAACTGTTTATGGAGGATTTTGAACTGCGCGGCAGCGGCGGTACGGATTTCCGTCCTGTGTTCCGCTATGTGGATGAACTGATTGAACAGAAAGCCTTCCAGAACCTGAAAGGTCTGCTGTACTTCACTGACGGCTACGGCACTTTCCCCAGAAAAAGACCTTCCTACGACACAGCATTTATCTTCTATCATGAAGATTATATGGATACGACTGTGCCACCCTGGGCAATGAAATTGATTATTGGAAAAGAAGATCTTTCGTGGAGCGCTGCTCCACACCTCGGCAGGGAATAATTCCCTGCACCCTATACTGCCGCAAAATATACATTTTGCGGATACGGAAAATTGATTCATCCACAAAACGATAGTTTTGTGGCGTATCGGGTTCTAAGGGAGTGACTCCCTTGGCAGGGTTTGGGACGGAGTCCCAAGGAAAAGGAGAAGATATATGGATATTAAAAGAGCGAAAGAAGAAATTAAAAATTCGATTCAGGCATATCTGGCAAAAGATGAATTCGGCGAATATAAAATCCCTGCAGTCCGTCAGAGACCCGTTCTGCTGATGGGCGCACCAGGTATCGGTAAAACAGCTGTTATGGAGCAGGTGGCAAGGGAATGCGGCGTTGCGCTGGTTTCCTATTCCATCACTCATCATACAAGACAGTCCGCCATCGGTCTGCCCTTCATCAGCCATAAGGAATACGGCGGCAGGGAATATGCCGTAACAGAATACACCATGAGCGAAATCATCGCTTCTGTTTACGATAAAATGGAACAGACAGGCCTGAAAGAAGGCATCCTGTTCATCGATGAAATCAACTGCGCTTCCGAAACACTGGCTCCTGCCATGCTGCAGTTTTTGCAGGCAAAAACATTCGGTGCCCATAAAGTGCCCGATGGCTGGCTCATCGCAGCAGCAGGTAACCCCCCTGAATATAACAAAAGCGTACGCGAATTCGACGTGGTTACTCTCGACCGTGTGAAGAAAATTGACGTAGAACCTAACTTCACTGTTTGGAAGGAATATGCCTATAAACAGGGCATCCATGGCGCTATCACTTCCTATCTGGAAATCAGAAAGAACCACTTCTATGCCATGGAAACAACAGTAGACGGCAAACGTTTCGTGACTGCCCGTGGCTGGGAAGACCTGTCTACCATCCTGAAGGTTTATGAAGAAATGAACCTGCCTGTGGATGAAGGTCTGGTGTATCAGTACCTGCAGCATAAAAAAATTGCGAAAGACTTCGCAAACTACCTTGATCTGTATAAAAAATACCGCACAGACTACCGCGTGGATGACATCCTTCGCGGTGAATATACCAAACAGGCCGTGCTGAAACTGGAACAGGCGCCCTTCGATGAACGCCTGAGTGTCATGGGTCTCCTGCTGAGCCGCCTGTCCGAAAACTTCCAGAAAGCATATGAAGCTGACCTGATGGTAACAGGTCTGCATTCCGTATTGCTGGAACTGAAGGAAAGATTTGCATCTCCTTATTGCAAGGAAACTCCCTGGGAAAACATCTTTACTGCCCTGATGGAAGAAAGAGAAACAGCCTTCGCAAGGGAAAGAAAAGCAGGTCTTCTGGAAAAAACAGCGGAAAGAGCAAGACTGAAAGAACTGGAACGTCTGAATTTCTTTATGGCAGAGGCGAAAAAAGCAGGCTGCCGTGAAAAAGAAGATGCTTTCGATGTGGTAAAAGGTCTGTTTGCGGCAGAAGCAGAACAGAGGGAAGAAATCATCGATTCTGCATCTCTGATGCTGGACAATGCCTTTGCATTCCTGGAAGAAACTTTCGGCACAGGTCAGGAAATGGTCATCTTCATCACAGAACTGACCACAAACTTCTACAGCGTAAAGTTCATCAGCGAAAACGGCTGCGAAAAATATTATCAGTACAACACAGAACTGCTCTTTGATGAAAAGCAGAAATCCATTCTGCAGGATATCGAAAAAGCAAAAGTGGAAATGGATCTCTTGTTCTAAGGGGGAAAAAGCATGTTTTATATGATCACATTCAGTCCCGCAGGCGGCACAAAAAGATGTGCAAACTATCTGGCATCTGCATGGACAGAAAGAAAAAAACAGATCGATCTGATCAACCGTGTGGATCATTTCGATGAATATGAATTTACAGCAGACGATATCTGTCTGGTGGCAGTGCCTGTATTCAGCGGCAGGGTGCCTTCTGTAGCGGCAGAACGTATCAAAATGCTGCGCGGCAATGGTGCAAAGGCGATTGCTGTGGCAGTATATGGTAATCAGCTTTATGGTGATACCTTGCTGGAACTGTCTGAAATCTTAAGAAATGACGGTTTCCGTGTTATGGCAGCGGCTGCAACGATCGCACAGCATTCTGTTGCAGGGGAATTTGCCCCCGGCAGACCTGATGCAGATGATATCAGACAGCTGAAGGAATGGTCTGTACAGATCAAACAGAAACTGGAAAGCCATGAAGAGGCGGAAGCATTCCCTCCCAGCAGACCTTACAGAGAAGTACATGATACACCCGTAACACCCAGAACAGACAGAAGCCTGTGCGCTTACTGTGGTGTCTGTGTATCCAGATGCCCGACAGATGCGATCCTCAGAGAAAATCCTGATCAGACAGACGTAGATAAATGTATTTTCTGTATGGGTTGTGTTTCTATTTGCCCCAGAGAGGCAAGAACCGTTGAGCCTGAAATCCTGGCGAAAGCAAAACTGGCACTGCAGGATGAATGTGCCGAAAGAAAGGAAAATGAACTGTTCCTGTAAGAGGAAAGGGAGAGAGAAGTATGTTTTATGAAATCACATTCAGCCCCACAGGCGGTACAAAAAAATCCGCAGACCTCCTTTCTGATGCGTGGAAGGAAAAGGCGGAAATCGACCTGATGGACAGAAAGGCTGATTTTACGAAAATTTTCACAGCGGAAGATATCTGTCTGGTGGCAGTGCCTTCCTTTGCAGGCAGAGTGCCTGCCGTAGCCACAGAACGCCTGAAACAGATGCAGGGGAACGGTGCAAAAGCCATCCTTGTGGTGGTTTACGGCAACAGAGCCTATGAAGATACTTTCGTGGATCTGGAAGATACGCTGAAAGAAAGTGGTTTTCAGCCTGTTGGCGGTGCGGCTGTGGTGGCGGAACATTCCATCTTCCGTGAATATGCTGCAAATAGACCCGATGAAAAGGATGCCCTTCAGCTGAAAGAATGGTCTCAGAAGCTGAAGGAAAAAGCGGAAAATGGCGGCGAAGTTTCCTTCCCCGGTAACAGACCTTATAAACCTCTCGGTGCCATTCCCATGATCCCCAGAGCGGAAATCTGCCAGAACTGCGGCAAATGTGTGAGCCGCTGTCCTGTTGGTGCCATCTCTATGGCTGACCCCAGAGAAACGGATGCAGAAAAATGTATCGTCTGCATGGCCTGTGTGGCAGAATGCCCCATTCAGGCAAGAAAAGTTGACCCTGCCATCCTTGCAGGCGCAAAAAGCAGACTGCAGAGTGCTCTGGAAGGCAGAAAAGAAAACGAACTGTTCCTGTGATCACAGACCTCTCTCCGAGAGGTCTATTTTATTGCCCTTTTTCATATGCTGAAAGGAGGAAGGGGGCG
>JAFZDV010000267.1 GCA_017560955.1 Anaerotignum sp. | reverse complement strand
TTCTTCTAAAAACAGTTGACAGGTAACCAATCCTGTGTTAATATAAATGAGTCGCTGAACGACAGCGACACAAAATATCGAGGCGTGGCTCAGCTTGGTAGAGCGCTACATTAGGGATGTAGAGGTCGCAGGTTCAAATCCTGTCGCCTCGATTTTTTTTTGTCCAAAATCCGGGAATATGGTTTGTTCTCGGATTTTTTCTTTTTTGGCCTTGTATACAAAATATATATCCTGTGTTACAATGCGAATGAGAAAAAACGAAATTTACGGGGATTTTATTATAGATAAACTGGGGCGCAGCAACGGAGGTGAACCGTCATGACTGACCTGAATGAAAAAGATCTGATTCGAAAAGCAAAGCAGGGAGATATGCTTGCTTTTGAGGAACTGATCCTGAAACATGAAAAAATTGTATATAATCTGGCCTTGCGCATGATGAATCATAGCGAAGATGCGCAGGATATTGCGCAGGAGGTTTTTCTGAAAGCCTACCGCAGTCTGGCTAATTTTGATGAACGCGCGGCTTTTTCCACATGGCTGTATCGTATCACCCACAATACCTGTATTGATGAAATGCGAAAGCGAAAAGGGAAACAGACCTATTCTCTGGAAGAAGAACTGGAAAGTGAAGATGGCTCCATGCAGCGACAGGTCGCTGATGCAGGAGATACACCGGAGGAAAGTCTTTTAAGAGCAGAACAGAAAAGCGAGATCCTGCAGGCTCTGGATACTTTGTCGGAAGAACATAAGGCGGCAGTTGTCCTCAGGGATGTAAAAGGCCTTTCTTATGAAGAAATTGCGGAAATATTGGAATTATCTCTGGGAACGGTGAAAAGCCGTATATCTCGTGCAAGAAATCAATTAAAAACAGAAATTTTAAAAATAAGGGAACAAAACGAAAAATCGCTTCGTCATAAGGAAAGAAAGGAGGGAAGACCATGAACTGTGAAACAGTAAAAGAAATGCTTTGGGCATATCTGGAAAAAGAAACAACAGCAGAAGAAGCTGTAAAAATAGAAGAACATCTGAAAAACTGTGCAGTCTGCAGAGAAGAACTGGAACTGCAGAAGGAAATCATGGATTCCCTGCAGAACCTTCCTGATGAGGAACTGCCTGACGGATTCCATGCAAATCTGATGCAGAAACTGCGGGTGGAAGCAGCACCCAATGTAGTTCCTTTCCCTGTTAAGAAGAAAAAAGCACCTGTATATAAACAGTGGGGCATGATCGCGGCAGCGGTGATGGTAGTTGTGGCTGCAGGCGGCATGAATGGTATGCTGGGTATGCGTGATGCTCAGAATGCTGCAGTACAGGAACTGCAGAAAGTTGATACTGTAGAAGTAGCAGAATATGCTGCAGAAGATATGGCGGCAGAAGAAAGCAGCAAGGACAAACTGTTGATGAAAGCAAACACTGCAGATTTAAAGAAAACAGCGGCTCCTGCGGCTGGTGCGGCAGTGGCTTCTGCAACGGCTGAAGATACTTTTGCAGTATATGATGGCGTAGTAACAGAAGAAGTAGAAGACACAGAATCCTTTTCCATGACTCGTTCTGCAGAAGTACAGATGACAGATGCCGTTGTTCTGGCGGTAACGGATACAATGCAGGCAAAAGAAACTTTGCAGAATCTGATCATTGCTGTAGGCGGTTATGAAGAAACCACCGCAAGTGAAGATTGTATGATCGCAGTGATTCCTGCAGAAGAATTTGAGGCATTCACTGAAAAAATGGAAAATATCGGCAGTCTGGAATGGACACAGAAGGGCAGCGAAGAAACAGGTGCTGCATGGAGAACTGTTGAAATTCAGCTTTATAAAAAATAATAAAAAACGCTCTTTGCGGAATATTTCCGAAAGGGCGTTTTCTTTTTGTGTGTTTTTATAGAAAGACATTTGTGTTCTTGTCAGAATGCTGAAAATACTGTAAACTATAGAATAATATTCTGTCAAAATCGCTTTAGTGTTTTACTTGACTAAAGTGATATAGCGGAGTAAGATATCCTTATAACAGGAAGGAAGTGGATTTCGTATGAAACAGGCAGAAATGCTTTTGAAAAAAGAAGAACAGGTCATCTTCAGCCTTCGTGGACTCTTTGAACAGTATGGCTATAAAAAGTTCAAAATGAGCAAGTTTGAAGAATATGACTTTTATGCAGATAACAGAAGTTTTTTAAGCAGTGAAAATATCCTGACTTTCACAGGTCTGGATGGCAAACTGCTGGCACTGAAGCCTGACGTAACTCTTTCTATCGTAAAGAACACAAAAGGCAGCAGAGAAAATGCAGAACGCGTTTATTATAATGAAAATGTTTACCGTGCCAGAAAAGGTGCAGGCGAATATAAGGAAATCATGCAGGTTGGTCTGGAATATATCGGCGAGGTGGATGATTATGCCACACTCGAGGTATTGCTTCTGGCTCAGAAAAGCCTGAAAGCCATCAGTGAACAGTATATCATGGACCTTTCTCATATGGGTTTTGTGGCAGGCCTGATGGAAGAAGTGAATCTGCCTTATGCACAGCAGAAAGCAGTCCTTTCCTGTATCAGCGAAAAAAATCCTCATGGTGTTCGTGCCATCTGCGCAGAAGCAGGAGTTGCGGATGAGATGGCAGAGAAACTGGCGATGCTTGCAAGCCTTTACGGTCCTCTGGAAGTGACTCTGGAACAGGCGAAATCCCTTTGCTGTAATGGCAAAATGGAACAGGCTGTGGCGGAACTGGAAGGCATCCTGCGTTGCCTGAAAATTGGCGGAAACGAAAAGAATGTCAATCTGGATTTCTCTATCGTGAATGATATGGATTACTATACAGGCGTTATTTTCCAGGGTTTTATTGATGGTGTACCTGCAGGTATCCTCAGCGGCGGCAGATATGATAATCTGATCCATAAAATGGGTAAGGATGCTGATGCCATCGGCTTTGCGGTATATCTTGACCTG
>JAFZDV010000266.1 GCA_017560955.1 Anaerotignum sp. | reverse complement strand
CCAAAAGAAATCAAAGGCAGCAGCCTGATCAAAGTAGATGATAACATCACAACAGATCATATTATGCCTTCTAACGCGAAACTCCTGCCCTTCCGTTCCAACGTACCTTATCTGGCAGATTATTGTCTGACACCCTGCGATGCAGAATTCCCTGCAAGAGCAAAAAAAGCAGGCGGCGGTTTCATTATCGCTGGTCAGAACTATGGTCAGGGTTCCAGCCGTGAACATGCGGCACTGGCTCCTCTGCAGCTGGGTGTAAAAGGTGTTATCGCAAAATCCTTTGCCCGCATCCATATGGCAAATTTGATCAATAACGGTATCCTTCCTCTGGTATTTGTAAACGAATGGGATTATGACAGCATTCAGCTGGGTGATGAACTGGTGATCAAATATGCTCCAGATCAGATCAAAGGCGCAGTAAAAGGTCAGGAAGTCATGGTAACATGCACACGTACTGGCAACGATTTTGCAACAAGACTGAATATTTCCGCAAGACAGGCTGATATCCTGCTGGCAGGCGGTCTGCTGAACTATACGAAAGAAGGTAAATGATTATGGCATATAAAGTAACTCTGATCCCCGGTGACGGCAGCGGCCCCGAAGTGGTTGCTGCAGCGAAAAAAGTCGTGGAAGCAACAGGCGTTGCTATCGATTGGGATGAAATGGAAGCAGGCGCAGCGATGATCGAAAAATATGGCACTCCTCTGCCCGATCATGTTATTGAATCCATCCGCAAAAATGGCGTTGCACTGAAAGGACCTATCACAACACCCGTTGGTACAGGTTTCCGCAGTGTAAATGTTGCTCTTCGTAAAACTTTTGACCTCTATGCGAATGTTCGTCCTGCCAAAACCTATCCCGGTGTTATCACAAGATTTGAAAATATCGATCTTGTAATTGTAAGAGAAAATACAGAAGATTTGTATGCCGGCATTGAACATATGATTGGTGAAGATGCTGCTGAAAGCATCAAACTGATCACAAGAAAAGGTTGTGAACGCATCTGTCGCTATGCTTTTGATTACGCTGTACGCGAAGGCAGAAAAAAAGTAACTGCTGTTCATAAAGCTAATATCATGAAATGTACAGACGGGCTGTTCTTAAGTGTTGCAAAAGAAATTGCAAAAGAATATCCTCAGATCGAATTCAACGATAGCATCGTTGATGCAATGTGTATGAGACTGGTAATGCATCCAGAAGATTATGATGTACTTGTTTGTCCTAACCTGTATGGTGACATTGTATCTGACCTGTGCGCAGGTCTGGTTGGTGGTTTAGGTTTGACACCCAGTGCAAATATCGGTGTAGATGGAGCAATTTTTGAACCCATTCATGGTTCTGCTCCTGATATCGCAGGTCAGCATAAAATCAATCCTACAGCATGTATCCTTTCTGCAAGCCTGATGTTGGCTCATCTTGGCGAAGCAAAGGCTGCAGCGGCCATCGAAAAAGCTGTATCCACAGTTATCTCCGAAGGAAATGTACTGACTCAGGATATGGGCGGTAATGCATCCACAGAAGAATTTGCCGATGCAGTCATCGCAAAATTGTAAAAACACAAAACCCCGAGAAAAATCTCGGGGTTTTCTTTTTATTGCATTAATTCATCAGGTGTTACAGGGGTTGTACTGCAGCGAACTGTTACAGGTGTATTAGGAAATTCTCTGCGGTATGTTTTCTTGATACGTTCCATAACCATGTTTGAAGTTTCATATGTCGTTGTAGGCAGCATGATCAGATACTGATTGAGGCTGTAACGAGTATAAATATCCCCTCTTCTCAGCGTTCTGCGAATTGTATCATACAGCGCATCCATCACACGATTCATCGTTTTCTGATTTGGCAGGTCGTCACCTTCTGCGTTCATAACAGTCATTAAGCCAATATATACAGACTGACCTGTTCTTGCAGCGGAACGAGCCTCCAGACGATAGATCGTTTTGAAAAATTCAAATTCACAGTAAAAACTGCCTGCAGTTGGTTCTTCAATCAGTTTACCTTTTATGATTTCAAGATTCATTTCAGGCATATGAGAAGTTTCAACAACTTCTTTATAAATCGCTGTCAGTTCTTCAGAAGGAGTAATACCAAATTCACGGAAGAACAGTTCAGAAATCCTATGGTATTCTTCCTGCGCTTTATCTACCTGCTGTGTTTTTACCAATGCTTTTAACAGATAAATATAGAATTCTTCTTCGTAAGGACATAGTTTACTTACATGTTTGCAAACATTGATCAGTTCTTCATTTTCGCCATTTTCCAATAACATCTGACATGCTTCAGATGCCGCCTGCAGGAATTTATTTCGATACTGACTGCTCAACTGCATGATCCAAGGGTCGGAGCCATTTTTCTGAAGAAAGTCACCAGCATATAACTTTACAGCATGCAACAGGTATTCCAGCTTTTTCGCTCCTTCTGTATTTTCAGCATTTTTCAAAGCAGATTCAAACTGTTCTGTATCCACACTGCATTTCAGTTCATCATTCCAGCCATACGCACCGCTCTTATAATAAATCAGCTTTTTACCACTGTCTTTTCCTAATTCATCCAAAAGACTGCGTACTCGATGCATCAGAACTTTCAATGTGTTGATAGGATCTTTCGTATCATTTCCAGGCCACAGGAGGTCAACCAATTCCTTCTGTGTTACAGATCTTTCACGGTGTACGATCAGATATTCCAGCAATGTCCATACTTTTTTAGAACGATTTGCTTGATCAGTGATTATTTCTTTCCCATTAGAAATCATAAACTCACCAAACATTGTAATTTCGTAATTAGATTTCATATATATCAACCCTCTTACAATTTAAAATTATAGAATTATATTTAAATATTATTTTTTGTAACCAAGTTATTTTTATGGTAATACAAAATGTATTTTTTGTCAAATATTTGTTTTAAAGAAAAATCTGAAAGTATCTGATTGAATTTAAAAGTAGCTTGTGTTAAAATAGATGCATAAGAAATTTATACAGATGAGAGGAGGAATAGCATGTCTATCAGTCCTGCTAAATTTGTTCCTAGAGAAATGAAAACTACACTGATCAAAGTGTATTCTTATCATGATAAATGTATGCAGGGAACAATTATGAATCCCTTTTTTGAAAAAGAAATGGTATTTGAAAATGTGATGCAGTTGATCACAATGGTAGCGCGCATTTCCGATTCCCTGTTCTTCCCTCAGAAAACAATGGAATTGCGTCAGTTTGCAGACAATGAAACTGTTCAGAAAGCCGATTCCTTTGATTTTGTAACTACATCTGATTTTAACAATTTACTGCCTGTAGCTACTTTCGAACTGGAAATTATTTTCCGTCAAAATGCAAGCTGGCAGGGAAATATCGTATATGCGGAAAAAGGTCTTTCTTCTTCCTTCCGCAGTGTTCTGGAATTACTGTCCCTGATGGATAGTGTTTTAGCTG
>JAFZDV010000265.1 GCA_017560955.1 Anaerotignum sp. | reverse complement strand
TTCTGCATCTTGTAATAATCCATCACTCCAAGATTGCCGCTGCGCAGTGCTTCTGCCATAGCTCTGGGAACTTCTGCTTCCGCTTCCACAACTTTTGCTTTCATGTGTTCTACTTCTGCTTTCATTTCCTGTTCTTTTGCAATGGCTGTTGCACGGCGTTCTTCTGCTTTCGCCTGAGCAATCTGTTTATCCGCCTCTGCCTGCTGAATCTGCAGGTGGGCACCGATATTTCTGCCGATATCTACATCCGCGATATCAATAGACAGGATTTCAAACGCTGTACCATTATCCAGACCTTTTGCCAGAACTGTTCTGGAAATCAGATCAGGATTTTCCAGCACGGCTTTATGGCTGTTGGAAGAACCTACTGTTGTAACAATACCCTCACCAACACGGGCAATGATGGTTTCTTCACCGGCACCACCGACCAGTCTTGCCAGATTTGCTCTTACTGTTACTTTTGCAATAACTTTCACCTCGATACCATCGATAGCTACCGCTGCGATCCAGGGTGTTTCGATGATCTTTGGTGTTACACTCATTCTTACCGCTTCAAAAACGTTACGGCCTGCCAGATCGATAGCCGCCGCTCTTTCAAAGGACAGATCCAGGTTTGCTCTGTGAGCCGCGATCAGCGCATCTACTACATTATCCACTCTACCACCGGACAGCAGATGGCTTTCCAGCTGATTTGCATTAACATCCATACCTGCTTTCTGCGCCTTGATCAAAGGACGGATGATTTTATCCGCACGCACGCGTCTTAATCTCATACCGACCAGAGAGAAAATGCTTACTTTTACCCCTGCAGAAATCGCAGAGATCCACAGTCCCAGTGGCACAAAACTAAGGAAAATACCAACCAGTATTACAATAATAAACAATGGAATGATAAGTCCGAATAATTCAAACATATACGACGCCTCCTTACTTTTCTCTTCTATCCCTTATTCTTCACATACTTTCACAGTTACTGTCTTGCCTGTGATCTGCACTACCTGCACTTTTATTCCTCTGTCGATAAAATCACCTGTAGAACAGACATCGATCACCTTGCCATCGATCTCCGCAATACCAAAAGGTTTCAGTTCTGTAAGAGTCATGCCGACTTTTCCCAGCAGTCCCTGCAGAGGTGCTTCATCAAAACCCTTTTCTTCCAGCCTGTCTTTCAGCACGACCTTATTATACAGTCCACTCTTCTTTGCAAATGCGAACATCCCAAAGAAAGCAATGACCACTGCAATCAGCATCACCAAGAAAACCATAAAACCAAATAGCTTGAATGCTGCTACTAAAGTCCCCAGCAGAGAGATCGTCCCCAGAATGCCAAACAGGCCAAAACCGGGCATCAGAATTTCAACAAACAGAAGCAGCAGACCAAGCATCGCTATAATAATGATCCACGGGAGCATGTTTCTACCTCCTTTTTATACTGTACCCAAAAAGGTACTTTCTTTTCATTATAGTATCATAAGGTAGTGTTCCCCGCAATATTCTTACCAAAACCGTAAGAAATGCTTAAGAATTAGACAAAAAAAGAAAGGAGAACAGTTCGATTCTGTTCTCCTTTTTCTCATGCCGCTTTTGTTACAGGTACGATGATACTTTCGCCCGCTCGGATGTTCGTATTTTTCAGTCCATTTACTTCCATGATTTCATCAACCATCTGTTCGATATCAGCGCCATCCATTTTGTATTCTTCTGCGATTTCCCACAGGGATTCGCCTTTTTCCACCTGCACACATTCATAGTAAGTTTTTGTCTGAATGCCTTTTTCTCCGCCCATTGCAAGGGTTCCCAGGCACAGGATCAAAGCCATTGTCAACAGTACGAATGTGTTTTTTCTGATTTTTCTGGATTTTCTGACTACTCTTCTCTGTGTTCTTCTTTCCATGACCTCGCCCCATTTCTTCTCGAACATTTTTTCGTTTCTTGTTCTTATAATAATCGAACACACATTCTTTGTCAACACTTTTTACAAAAATTTACGAACATAGGTTTGATTTTATTCGAACACCGTGGTATAATGAAGGCGAACATAGAACAGAAATGGAACAACTGGCAGGATATGACTTTTTTCTGCCATAAACTTGATAAATGCCGTCCATTTGGATACAATGATAAGGAGTGAGTATATGAGCGAACTGTCCAATAAACAACAGCAGATTCTGGAATATATGAAAGCAGAGGTAAGAGATAAGGGTTATCCCCCTTCTGTGCGTGAAATCTGTGATGCCGTAGGGCTGAAATCCACCTCTACTGTACACGGCCACCTTTCCCGTCTGGAAAAGAAAGGCCTCATCCGCAGAGACCCGACAAAACCCAGAGCCATCGAAATCCTCGATGCTGATTTCGAAGCACCTCAGAAGGAACTGGTGAATGTTCCCATCGTCGGCACCATCACCGCAGGCACACCCATCCTTGCCGTAGAAAACATCGAAGACACATTCCCCATCCCCGTGGATTATATCCACAATGACACAGTATTCATGCTTCGTGTCAAAGGGGAAAGTATGATCGAAGCAGGCATTTTCGATAAAGACCTGATTCTGGTGCGCCAGCAGCAGGATGCAAAAAACGGCGATATCGTCGTTGCGCTGATCGAAGATTTTGCAACAGTAAAAACTTTCTACAAAGAAAAGGATTTCATTCGTCTGCAGCCGGAAAATTCCTCTATGTCACCCATCATCGTAAAAGATGTTGCCATCCTTGGCAAAGTTATCGGACTGTTTAGAAAATTCTAAGGAGATGAAACACCTATGTATGGTTATGTAAGAGTTGGTGCTGCTGTCCCTCGTCTGAAACTGGCAGACTGCACCTATAATAAAGAACAGATCGTTGCAATGGCAAAAGAAGCTGCCGTAAAAGGTATCCGCGTTCTGACATTCCCCGAACTGTGCATCACAGGTTATACCTGTGCAGACCTGTTCATGCAGCGTCCCCTGCTGGTTGCTGCTGAAAAAACGATCAAAGCGATCGCATCCGAAACTGCAGACCTGAATATATTTATCGTAGTGGGCGCACCTGTTCCTCTGGACAGCCAGGCGTTCAACTGTGCCGTTGCTATCTATAAAGGTGAAATTCTGGGTATGGTTCCCAAAACACACCTGCCTAACTACAGCGAATTTGCAGAAGAACGCTGGTTCTCCTCTGCCGATGATATCCTGGTAGACCGCATTCGTTATGCTGGTCAGGAAGTTCCCATCGGTTCCGATCTGCTGTTTGCAGCTGCAGGCATCCCTGATCTGAAAATCGGTATTGAAATCTGTGAAGACCTGTGGGTACCCATTCCTCCCAGTTCTTATCAGGCACTGTATGGCGCAACACTGCTGCTGAACCTGTCCGCAAGCAACGAACTTTCCGGCAAAGCACACTACCGCAGAAGAATGGTTGCACAGCACTCCTCTTCCTGCATGGCTTCTTATGTATATGTTTCCGCAGGTATTGGCGAATCCACACAGGATGCTGTTTTCGGCGGCCACAGCATGATCTGCGAAAACGGCGAAATTTTCGCAGAAACAGAACGCTTTGCGCAGAATAACCAGCTGATCTATGCTGATATCGATCTGGATATCCTGACAAACGAACGCCGCAGACATACTACATTCCTGTCTCACCTGCAGAAAGCAGAAATGCATCGTATGTATCGTCTGATCACATTCGATATGGAAGAACCCGAATCTCTGGAAAACTGGAGCAGACCTCTCTCTTCCGCACCTTTCCATCCTGCAGCAAACGAAGTGGACGAACATTGCAAAGATATCTTCTCCATTCAGACAGCAGGTCTGGCAAGAAGAATGGAACACACACATTCCGACTCTCTGGTAATCGGTATCTCCGGTGGTCTGGACTCCACACTGGCTCTCTTGGTTTGTGTAAAAGCCTGTGACTTCCTGGGTATCGACCGCAGCCATGTTCTGGGTGTTACAATGCCCGGTTTCGGCACAACAGACAGAACTTATCAGAATGCCCTGACTCTGATGAAATCTCTGGGCATCACAATGAAAGAAATCCCTATCCGCGATGCTGTAACACAGCACTTCAAAGATATCGAACATGATATGAGCCTGCATAATGTAACATACGAAAACGCACAGGCTCGTGAAAGAACACAGATCCTGATGGATCTGGCAAACAAACACAATGGTCTGGTAGTTGGTACAGGTGACCTGTCCGAACTGGCACTGGGCTGGGCAACATACAACGGTGACCACATGTCCATGTATGGTGTTAACGGCGGCATCCCCAAAACACTGATCCGCGTTCTGGTAAACTGGGTTGCTACAAACGGCGAAGTAGATGCTGATGCATCCGCAGCACTGCTGGATGTTCTGGATACACCTATCAGCCCCGAACTGCTGCCTCCCGATGCTTCCGGCAATATCAACCAGAAAACTGAAGATCTGGTTGGCCCCTACGAACTGCACGATTTCTTCCTGTATCATATCCTGCATAATGCATACCGCCCTGCAAAAGTTCTGTGGCTGGCAGAAAAAGCATTCGCAGGCGAATATGACAGAGAAACTCTGCTGAAATGGCTGAAAAACTTCTACCGCCGTTTCTTCATCCAGCAGTTCAAACGCTCCTGTCTGCCTGACGGCCCTAAAGTTGGCGAAATCTCCCTGTCTCCCAGAGGCGACTGGAGAATGCCTACTGATGCATTCAGCCGCGTATGGATGGACGAAGTGGAAAAACTGTAACTTCTTGGGGCGTTGCCCTGCAGAACTGCTTGTAGTTCGAAACTGACTAGCATTTGCTAGCAGCAATTATCCCACCAAGGGAATTGGTCAAAGCATCTTTCCTTCGGAAAGATGGCTTCGCCACCGCTTTATCTTAGCGGTGCTCATATCCCTTGGAACCCCATTTGCAGAAACTGCGTTTCTGCGATAATAAATAAAAGAAAAACCCGAGGTGATTCCTTCATCTCGGGTTTCTTTCTGTTCTTTTTATTCTTTTTCTGCCAGTTTCAGAGAGAACGCAAATGTTGCACCTTTACCCTCTT
This sequence comes from Anaerotignum sp., assembly GCA_017560955.1. GTDB lineage: Bacteria > Bacillota > Clostridia > Lachnospirales > Anaerotignaceae > Anaerotignum_A. The sequence continues at coordinate 3,856 of JAFZDV010000265.1, read as the reverse complement.
CACTTTTTACTGTAATATTTTCTCCATGGGCCAGCATAAATTCCTTCGCAATAGCAAGACCAATGCCACTGCCCACTTTATCTTCATTTCTTGTTGTATCCGATTTGAAGAAACGATCGAACACATACTTCTGGTCTTCCTGACTGATGCCGGGACCTTCATCCTTCACAGAAATCAACACCTTCTTTTTCCCCTGCAGTGTCGTTTCCACTTCGATCACACCACATTCAGGCGAAAATTTTGCAGCATTGCTCAGCAGGTTCTGCAGCACACGGGAAATTTTATCCTTATCCCCACGCACCATCGTCTGTTCTTCATCATAAATCCCACGGATATGCACCTGTTTTTCTTTCAGCTGAGGCTCCAGTATTTCAATGTTGCTGCGGATCAGTTCATTGATATCAAAATCAGTTTCCTCCAGCATGATCGCACTGCTCTGGGCGCGGCTCAATTCTACAATCCCCTGCGTCATACGAGACAGGCGGTCTGTTTCCTCCAGAACGATCTTCAGATATTTCCCCTGTTTTTCAGGAGGGATCGTACCATCCAGCATCGCCGTCAGAAAACCATTCATGCTGGTCAGAGGCGAACGCAGGTCATGAGAAATATTCGCAATAAAGTCCTTCTGCACTTTTTCATGGGCCTGCAGGCTTTCCGCCATATGATTGAAACTTTCTGCCAATCCGCCAACCTCGTCATTACTGTGTACCTCTACCCTCTGTTCAAAATCTCCATTGGCAATGATTTTCGCCGCACGGTTCATCTCCACCAAAGGCAATGCTACATGTTTTACTGTCAGAAAGCTGACGATCAGCCCAAGGATAGAAACGATCAGCAGGCTGAGCACACTCATCTGATACATTTCCATCAGGGATGCCTCGATTTCAGGCAAAGGCCTGCACATGAAAATACCCGAAAGGTATCCTTCCGAAACAGGATACCCTACTACCAGCATAGGCGTATCAAAAACCTCGCCTTTTCGCAGCTGATACGTTACGATTTCTCCGTTAGCTACTCGCTCCGTCAACTCATCATAAACAAGGTCATCTCCAATCAGAACTCCATCAAAACCGGGAGATGTCAGCACAACTTTTCCGTCACGGTTCACCAGAACGATACCGGATTCCATATAACTTTCCAGGATCTGCAATTCATAACTCAATTCACTCAGATCCCCTGTTCGGTATGCCTCACTGTATGCCACAGCAATTTTTTCGCCCTGACCAATCAGTTCTTCTTTCTTTTCTCCCATGTAGTGGTTAGTGTAAATGACCGCCAGCGCACCGCACAAAAGCAAGATCAGCACACCAATGGTCGTCATATATAAAAGCATCTGCTTTCGCACAATGGAATCTTTTTTCATTCTCATTCCTCCAAAATATCAAAAAACAGATTACAAACCTGTAAAATAATGTTATACTAATAGTTGTATGATATTTATTTCTACAAATATTGCTGAAAGGAGAAAGGCATTTCGCCTTTATTATTCACTATGGACGATAATCTGAAACCCAACTTAACACCCAATGGCAGACCACCTCGCAAACAGCTGGCTCCCAGAGATATGATGATCGTTGCGATCGCGATCCTCGTTATCACACGCATTGACTTTATGAACCTGAACAGTTTCCATATCCTGATCCTGTTCCTGATGTTCCTGATGCTGATGCTGCGCTGGGGCAATATGCGTAAAGAAGCTGTACGCAGACAGGCAATGGAACGCTACAAAAATGAATTCGAAACTGAACAGGCTAAAAAATATGCAGATCAGATGGCTGCAGAAGCTGCAGCAAAAGCCGCTGCAACAAAAGAAAAACCTGTAACAGAAGAAACTGTAGCAGAAACTCCTGTTGAAGATACAACAGAAGAAAAAACAGAAGAATAATACAAATGTGATAAAAGGGACGCGATGATGCGCCCCTTTTTATTTGCTTATTTCTGGCCAAATTTGTAGCCTACACTCCATACCGTAAGGATGCCCCATTCATCCTCACTGTTGAGTTTTTCACGGATACGTTTTACATGTACGTCTACCGTTCTGGTATCACCCACATATTCATACCCCCAGATGCGGTCCAGCAGTTGTTCTCTGGTAAACACGCGGTTAGGATGCTGCGCCAGGAAAGACAGCAGTTCAAATTCCTTAGGAGGAAACTCCAGACTTTTTCCGTTATAAGAAACAGAATAATTAGACAGATTGATTTCCAGTCCGCCAAATTTCAGTCTGTTTTTGTCTACTTCTTCCTGTTTGGGTTCATATCTGCGCAATACCGCCTTTACCCTTGCCACCAGTTCCTTGGGATCAAAAGGTTTCACAATATAGTCATCTGCCCCCAGTTCCAGCCCAAGCACTTTATCAAAAGTTTCGCCTTTTGCTGTCAGCATAATGATAGGCACACGGCTGGTCTTTCTGATTTCTGTGCAGACCTGATACCCATCCAGTCCAGGCAGCATCAGATCCAGCAAGATCAGATCAGGCTGAAAGGATTCCGCCATTTTTACCGCTTCGCGGCCGTCATAAACTTCCTCCGTTTCATAACCGTCCTTCATCATATAAAGAGAGATGAGTTCCGCAATATGCTTATCATCATCAACGATCAAAATTTTCTGTTTCCCCATCTTCTCCACCTCATTTTCGTTTTATTTCAGTTCTACTACTGTTACACCGGCTTCGCCCTCGCCAAATGTACCAGGTCTATGACTTTTTACATGAGAGTTCATTTTCAGATAATTCTGTACCCCTGCACGCAGGGCACCTGTACCTTTACCATGGATGATCACGATCTGTTTCAGACCGGACAGATACGCATCATCGATATATTTGTCAATATTGGCAATGGCTTCATCCACCAGCTGACCACGGCAATCGATCTCTGCAGAAATGAAACTGCTCTTGGAGAATTTGCCCTTTGCAGACTGCTGTTTTTTCTGCTGAGGTTCCTTGGGTTTCGGTGTGTCATCCAGCATCAGTTCTGCCATAGGTACTTTCATTTTCATGATACCCATCTGTACCATAACATCTTTATTTTTATCGGGAGCAGCCAGAACTTCACCATTCTGATCGAAGGAAATCACATAAACTCTGTCGCCCACCTTCAGATTTTCAGGTGCCTTATGATTAGGTTTCACGCGTTTGGATTTCAGGAAATCCGCCTGCATTGTAGAAAGTTTTTCATTCAGTTTCTGACGCTGTTCCAGAGCCTTGTTCTTGTTGTTGGCTTCCTTCGCCTGTTTGTTCATCTCTTTGATGATACTGTCGGCTTCTTCCTTCGCCTTCACATAGATCTGTTTCGCTTCTTCTCTCGCTTTTTCCAGAATCTTTTCTTTCTGCTGTTTTGTTTTTTCTTTCTGGCGTTCTACTTCTTTTTTCAGCACTTCCGCTTCACGGCGATATTCTTCCGCTCTTTCCTGTTCGATTCTTACAGACTTCTTACTGATTTCCAGATCAGTGATAACATCTTCGAATTTCGCCTCATCCTGACTGATGAATTCTTTTGCAGAGTCCAGAATATAATCCTGCAGACCCAGTCGTTTGGAAATCGCAAAGGCGTTACTCTTACCGGGGATACCGATCAGCAGTTTATAAGTAGGACGCAGTGTTTCCACGCTGAATTCACAGCAGGCATTTTCTACATGTTCTGTGGAGAGGGCAAATACCTTCAGTTCACTGTAATGTGTTGTGACCGCTGTTCTGATCTCTCTTTCCAGCAGTGCTTTGATGATTGCAATGGCCAGCGCCGCACCTTCTGTAGGGTCTGTACCTGCACCAAGTTCGTCGAACAGTACCAGAGAGTTATCTGTCACCTGATCCATGATTTTTACAATATTTGTCATGTGCGCAGAGAAAGTGGAAAGG
>JAFZDV010000264.1 GCA_017560955.1 Anaerotignum sp. | reverse complement strand
CGATCCAGCCGGGGGAAATGGAATTCACGCGTACTTTCCCCGCAAGGCTCACTGCCAGTGCATGGGTCAGGGCCGCGATACCGCCCTTCGCCGCTGTATAACTTTCTGTGAAAGGCTGGCTCATTCTGTCACGGCTGGAGGACATATTGATGATACTTGCCCCTTCCGCAAAATAAGGCAGGAACAGTTTCGCCAGATAAAAAGGCGCTGTCACCCCAACCTGCAGGGCATGGTTGAATTCTTCGAAGGTACAGCTGTCGATGCCTTTCATGAAAGGAAGGGCATTATTCACCAGAATATCCACTTTACCATGTTCTGCGATGACCTTATCGGCAAATTTACGCAGATTTTCTTCTTTGGCAATATCCCCCACGAAATAAGGGTTGTCCAGAATATCGATGATGCAGACCTTTGCGCCTGCTTTCTCAAATTCTTCGGCAATACATTTGCCGATGCCTTTTACACCGCCTGTCACCACTACTACTTTATCTTTAAACATAAGCCTTCCTCATTTCTCTTTCAAACGGGCCAGAATTTCCACATCTGCAGGACAGAAAGGGAAATCATCGATTTCTCCCACCGCCATCCAGCGGATGTCATTATGCTCCAGTTTCTGAGGCACACCTTCCGCGATGCGGGCATTGAACAATGTCAGATGCACCGTCAGGTCGGGATATTCATGGGTCACTTCCATGAAAATATCCTCCACGGCTACTGTTACTCCCAGCTCTTCCTGACATTCGCGGATGAGCGCTTCTTCCTTCGTTTCACCTGTTTCCACTTTGCCGCCTACAAATTCCCAGAGCAGACCTCTTGCTTTATGGGCAGGACGCTGGCAGGCAAGAAATCTGTCACCTTCCCAGATGAGCGCCGCTACTACTTCCGTCATATCCTCACCTCAGAACAGATTCGCCACATCTTCTGTTGTGGCAACGATATAATCCGCATCATGGGCTTCAAATTCCGCTCTGTCGCCATAGCCCCATTCCACCGCAATGCAGGGAATGCCCAGCGCATGGGCGCCAATGATATCGAATTTTCTATCACCCACCATGATGACATCATCTTTTTCAGCATTCATAGTTTCCAGCACATAGTCAATCACTTTCGCTTTAGTATCTCTGCCGATCTCACGGGCATCGCCGCCGATCACTTCCATATATTTCGCAATATCAAAGTGTTCCAGAATACGCACTGCCAGATTTTCCTTCTTGGAAGTTGCCACCGCCATACGTTTGCCTTTTTTCTTCAGTTCTTCCAGCATTTCCACGATACCGGGGAACACTTCATTTTCAAAAAGGCCGATGGTGGAATATCTTTCACGGAAAATAGCTGTTGCTTCCTCCGCTTCTTCGGGGGCCATAGCCAGTTCCTTTGTGAAGGATTCAAACAGAGGAGGGCCTACGATAAAGCGCAGATCCTCAAAATCCCACACCTTCATGCCTTTTTTCTCCTGCATATACTGTACGGAACGGATGACCCCCTCCATGGAGTCTGTCAATGTGCCGTCCAGATCAAATAAAATAATATTCTGTTTACATTTATCCATAGCAAATGCTCCTTACTTTCTGTCATTTGCCTTATTCTACATCAAAACAGAATTTACTGCAAATATTTATCCTTTCGCCTCCTTTTCAGAAAGAAATAACGCCATCCGTTCAAAGAGAAGACCCAGCACCGCCCAGAGGGGTGCATAATCCAGACGGATAAACCCTTCCACCGAAAAAAGCCTGTCTCCGTAATCCCATGGGCAGATACCTGTGACTGCCTGCAGGAACCAGCCCGACAGAAACTCCACAGCAAAAATAGCGAAAACATAAAAGCCTACTCTCTGCCAGAGGGCACAATGCCGCCGAAACATAAGAAACAAAGGAAGCGAAAGCCCTGCCAGACCATAGATGGGAAACATCCATAAATAGGTCTTTGCAGTCAGGGACGCATCCCCCATCAAAAAAGAGCAGAAACCTGTCCATAAAATTTCCGCACACCAGCCTAATACACCAAAAATCATAAAATTCTTCATCATGGCTTTAGTATGGAAATGCCCCTGCAAACTATTCGGTCAGCACGCTGGCAAGTACTTCCGCCAAGGGTTTCATGGCGTTTTTCGCCTCCGCCTTTGTATTGGTCTGAGCACCCACCTCAATGAGAGTGGAACGAGGCATGAAATGCAGGCTGAAGCGATAGGCATTCAGATAAATTTTTCGTGCAAAATCAGGGAACAGACTGTCTGCCGCCGTTTTCATCTGCAGACTGAAAGCCAGATTTTCCCGCATATACGGATTTTCCAAGCCTGAAACAGGCTGTGGTGTACCATTTTTATTCAGTCGGCAAAGGCCATTGAAAAACATGACCTGCGCCGTTTGCTTTCCGTCGATTTCTGTTACCAGCCGCGTGCCTTCGGGCACACCATCCCGATGCAGGTCGATACAGACTTCTATGGAAGGATATTTTTTCAATATTTCCCGAATGGGCGGCTCCATCCGTTCATATGCCCCCGTGGTCTGCCCTTTGCCATTCACCATATCATACTGCCCTGCATCATGGAGGACAGCAATGCCGTATTCTTCTTCCAGAATCCGTTTCAGTTCCTCCCCCACGCCCCAGATACCTTCAGAAAGACCTTTGGACATATCGCTGTCGGCAAAGCCTTCGTGGATATGGGTATGAAAAATCAGGATTTTCGGCTCCTGTTTCGTTTTTTCAATGGTCAGATCAAGGCTCAGCGCCTGTTCCGCCTGTACATCTTTTTCCAGAAGGGTCGTGCGGCTGTCCACGATATAATATTTGCTTTTCAGATAAGCATGGTCCTTCATTTTTCCCAGTTCATCGGCAGTTACCTGAAGGGCTTTACCCCCTTTGGACACAGCAAGAGTTTTTGCAAACTCCACTTCATCAATGCCGATAAGGCCTGCAGAAACCACTGCTTTTTCCTGCGGCTTGAAATCAAAGGATAGAAGGATGCCTTCTGCTTGTCCCGGCAGTACTTCCGCCATGGCAAACCTGCCGCCGCCCATCCGAAAAAACAGCGGCAAAAAAAGCACAAACAACACCAGCCCGATGATATTCAGCCACGCTTTT
>JAFZDV010000263.1 GCA_017560955.1 Anaerotignum sp. | reverse complement strand
TGCGGCTGTCTGCTGTGGCCTTTCTGGTTTCCTTTGGCGGCTTTTCGATCCTTGGTCAGACCTTTAGTATCCTTTCCGCTGTTCCCATACATAAAAAAGACTACCTCAAAGGGAAACTCTGCAATGCCCTTTTCAGCAGTCTGTTCTGTTATACCCTCTTTCCATTTTTCGAACAGAAGGCACAAAAAGCAGTCCCCGTGTCTTTCATTTTCACGGAAACTGCTTTTACACTTTCTTTTTTATGGCTTTTACCAAACCTGTTTCTGATTGGCGTACTCAGTTACGCCCTCCTGCGAAGCAAATAAAATTATTTGCCCATGCGCAGTTCCTGAATGTTTTCAGCCAGTACATTCAGAGTCTGTGCGAAGTAGTCGTCTGTTTTGATGCTTTCACTGTAAACAACTGCTTTCAGTTCTTTCAGTTTGCCTTCTGCATCCGCCAGTACGCCTTCAGCGTATTCCATTGCGCCCAGACGCATTTCTTTGGAAGTTTTCTTTGCAGAATCAATGATTGCTGCAGCCTGTTCATAGGCTTTCTTTGTTACTTCGTTGTCATCGATCATACGAACCATGCGGTCTTCCGCATTTTTCACGATTTCGTCAGCTTCTCTCTGTGCATCGATCAGAATTTTATTTCTTTCTTCGATCACCCATTTGGACTGTTTCAGTTCGTTGGGCAGTTTCATGCGGATTTCGCTGATAATATCATAAATTTCTTCTTTATCAACAGAAACTTTGTTGCTGAAAGGTACAGCTTTGCTGCTATCCAGCACATCTTCTAATTCATCTAATAACTGCAGTACAGAATCCATATACTATCCCTCACTTCTGATATTTCTCTATAATAAATGGTTTGATTTCAGCAGGCACCATAAAATCAATGTTGCCGCCAAAAACCGCTACTTCCTTCACATTTGTGGAACTCAGTGCCACATGTTCCTCATCTGCTGCCAGATAAACCGTTTCCAGACCGTCACCCAGTTTGCGGTTCAGCAGGAACATAGGATATTCTGCAGAAAAATCCAGTGTGTTGCGCAGCCCTCTGACTGCTACATCTGCACCGATCTCTTTTGCAAAATCCACGAAAAGGCCCTGGAAAGAAGCGACCTCTACATTCTTAATATGTTTTGTTGCCAGTTCCAGATGGTGTTTTCTTTCTGCTACAGTAAACAGAGATTTTTTGTTAGGGTTTTCCAGCACCGCTACCACCAGAACATCAAATAATTTTGCGGCTCTTTCGATAATGTCCATGTGACCCAGTGTCACAGGATCGAAACTGCCTGCATAAATTGCTTTTTTCATTTTGTTTCCTCCAAGCCCAAGAAAGACAGGATCGTCGTCTTGTATGCTTTTTCTCGCAGGACTTCCATGCCTGCAGGTATTTCAAGGGGAATCTGAGAAGAACGCTCTGTAATGAGGTATCCTTCCTTTTTCAGGAGACCCTTTTCTACGATCGCCTGAAGCACAGGCTCATACAGCCCGGATTCATAAGGCGGATCCATAAAAATAATGTCAAAAGATTTTCCTTCTGCCGCCAGTTTGTCCAGCGCAGTAAGTACATCCGTTTTCATGACCCTCGCTCTGTCCTGCAGTTTTGTATGTTTGAGGTTTGCCTCAATCACTGCCTGACATTCCGCCGCTGCATCTACAAAAACTGCCTCGTCCGCACCTCTGGAGAGGGCTTCGATGCCAATGCCGCCGCTTCCTGCGAACAGATCCAGAAAACTGCACTCCGGCAGGTCGAATGCTATGATATTGAACAGGGTTTCTTTGATTCGATCCGTCGTCGGTCTGGTTGCCAGTCCTTCAATCGTCTGCAAATTATGCCCTTTTGCTGCTCCTGCAATGACACGCATCTGTCTGCACCACCTAAAAAACCTATTTTTACATAATATATCATTCTGAGTATAGCAAAAAAGTTTTGTTATGACAACAAAAAAAGCAAATTCCGGTTAAATTTTTATGGAAACCATCTGTAACAATTATATTTCCAGTGTTTTCCCTTCCAGATAACTGCCGATATGTTCTTTCAGCATTCTGTGTTCTTCCATTTCCAGAAATCTGTCTTTTTTCAGCAGTTCTGCCGCTGCAGACTGGACCTCTTTCAGGATCGCCATGTCTTTATACAGATCTGCGATCTTTAGTTCAGGCAGACCATGCTGACGGATACCGAAAAATTCACCGGGGCCACGCAGCTTCAGGTCTTTTTCCGAAATCACAAAACCATCTTCCGACTCTGTCATGGTTTTCATGCGTTCCTTTGCTATCTTCGTTTTCGTATCGCTGACGAGGATACAATAGGATTTTTCCGCCCCCCTGCCAACACGCCCTCTCAACTGATGCAGCTGCGCCAGACCGAACCGTTCTGCATTTTCAATCAGCATTATGGTTGCATTGGGCACATTGATGCCAACCTCGATAACTGTTGTAGAAACCAGCACATCAATTTCTCGCGCCGCAAATCGATCCATGATGTCCTGCTTTTCCTTTGCCTTCATTTTGCCATGCACACAGGCCACGCGGCATTCT
>JAFZDV010000262.1 GCA_017560955.1 Anaerotignum sp. | reverse complement strand
CTCCTCATCTTCATTTATACTCGATTTGCCAAGATCGAAGATATGGAGGTGGTGTAAATGGCAGCATTATCCAAACGAGCAAAAAAAGAAAAAAGAAACCGTATCCTTGCAGACATTTACGCATTCCTGGTATATGCAATCCTGTATATCCCTGTAGCGGTTATGATGGCATTCTCTTTCAATGACCAGAGATATAACTACTACTGGAACGGTTTTACAACAAAATGGTATGGCAAGCTTTTTGAAAACCATGCCCTGATCGATGCACTGGGTTACACCATCATCATCGCTATCCTCAGTACACTGATCTCCGTATTCATCGGTACTATCGGTGCGCTGGGTCTGAAAAAATATGAATTCAGAGGCAAAAAACTGATCAACAACATGCTGTATATCCCCATCATCGTACCAGAAATCGTTCTGGCGGTAGCGCTGCTCATCATCTTTATGAAACTGGGCTTTGCACTGGGTATGGGCAGTATCCTGATCGGTCACTGTACCTTCTGTATCCCCTATGCGGTCGTAACCATCAAAGGCCGTATCAGCGGTGATAACGAAACACTGGAAGAAGCATCCATGGACCTGGGGGCAAACCGCGTGCAGACATTCCTTCGTGTCACACTGCCTACTATTTTCCCCGGCGTAATGAGTGCGGCATTCCTGTCCTTTACAATGTCTTTCGACGACGTTGTAATGAGTAACATGCTGGCGGGCGCAAGACAGTCCACACTGCCTGTTCTCATCCTGTCAATGAATAAGTCCGGTATCACACCTGATGTAAACGCATTGACTACAATCATGGTTCTGGTCATCGTTACTGCGATGATTTTGAATAACATTATTCAAGGCTCTTTCAAGAAGAAAAAGGGTAATAATTAAAGGGAGGTTTTTATCATGAAAAAACTTTTAGCAATGCTGCTGGCAGGCGCAATGGCATTCTCTGTTGCTGCATGCGGTGGCTCCGAACCTGCTGCTGATGCTGAAGCAAGCACAGAACTGAACATCTATATGTGGCAGCAGTACATCTCTGACGAACTGATCGCAGCGTTCGAAGAAGAAAATGGTTGCACAATCAACCTGTCTTACATGAGCGATAACGCTGATGCGATCAACAAACTGACAGCTGGCGGCGGCGAAGAATATGACCTGATCATGACTTGCGACGCTTACATGGAATCTCTGATCGCTGGCGGTTATGTAGAAGAAATCAACCTGGACAACGTTCCTAACTCCGCAAACCTGAACGATGCTTACTGGGTATCCAAAGGCTACTGTGTACCTTACCTGATGAACTACATCTATGTAGTATACGATGAAGCTACATGCCCTATCGAAATCAAAGGCTACAATGACCTGCTGGATCCCGCTCTGAAAGGTCAGATCTCCACAATCGACGGCGCTAGAAACCTGTTCCCTATGGCTCTGGTAGCTCTGGGCTATGACCCTAACTCCACAAACGAAGCTGAACTGGCTGAAGCTTATGACTGGTTGGTTAAATTCAACGAAAACGTTGCAGCTTACGGCAACGCTGAACAGAACCTGACAAACGGCACAGTATCCGTAGCTGTTACATACGACGGCAACGCTTCCTGGGCAATGGCTGAAAAAGACACAATCAAAATCGCTCCTTTCGAAAAAGATGCGATCCAGCTGGGTATGGACCTGTATGTAATCCCTACAGGCGCTAAACATGTTGATCTGGCTGAAAAATTCCTGAACTACATCTGTGATCCCGAAGTTATGGCGAAAAACCTGGATGAATTCCCTTACTCCTGCCCTAACGATGCAGCTGTAGCAGTAGCTTCCGAAACATACAAAAACGACCCTGCAAGAATCTTTGACTACAAAGAAAACGTATTCTTCCAGGAAGACGTTGGCGAAGCTCTGACAATCTACAATGACTACTATCAGAAACTGAAAGTAGGCGAATGATGAGTATGATTATTAAGTTTGACGAACAGGCGCAGATTGATAGTGTGCAGGGTGCGCTGGCACTGCGTCCTCAGATCGAAGAAATCGTAAATAAAATCTGTGCAGAAGGCTACAAAAACATCTGCTGGCTGGGTATCGGCGGCACATGGGCTTCCTGCCTGCAGGCTGAAGTTCACATGAAAGAAATGTCTTCTCTGAATTTCTTTGTGGAAAACGCAGCGGAATATATTGCGACAGGCAATAACAAAATCGGCGAAGGTACAATCGTAATTATTTCTTCCGTAACAGGCAGCACAATCGAAATGGTTGACGGTGTAAAAAAAGCACAGGCTGCAGGTGCGAAAGTATTTGGCTTCATCGATAAGGAAACAGCAGCTCTGGCAGAAATGGTAGACTACTGCATCTCTTATCCTGCCAACGAACAGCTGAAATTCTTCATGGTAGCAGATTGCTTCATGAAAAATGCAGGTGAATTCGAAGATTACGATGCATTCTACGCTGAACTGGACCAGTACCTGGCAAAAGGTCTGGTTGAAGTGGAAAAAGCAGCAGATGAATTCGGCAAAGCTTATGCGGAAAGACACTGCGAAGACCCTATCCACTATTTCGTAGGCGCAGGTAACCACTACGGCGCAACATACTCCTACGCTATGTGCTACTGGGAAGAACAGCACTGGATCAGAACAAAATCTATCCACTCCGCAGAATTCTTCCATGGTATGCTGGAAATCGTTGACAAAAATACTGCAGTAACAGTATTCGTTGGCGAAGATTCCCAGAGAAGACTGAGCGAAAGAGTTGTAGCATTCCTGCCTAAGGTTTGCGCAAACTACGAAGTGATTGATACAAAAGATTATGCAATCGAAGGTATCAGCGAAAAATACCGCGGCCACATCAGCCATCTGGTGATGCACGCAGTAACAAACCGCATCGATGCGCATGTTGAAAGAATCAACTGCCATCCCATGCCTATCAGAAGATATTACAGACAGTTTGACTATTAATATCAACTGACTATAAAGCCGCTGCAAGTTTTTGCGGCGGCTTTTTTTAACAAAGAGGTGAAACGAATGAGATTGGGATTGTTTACCTGTGGGTATCAGAGATACCCTTTGGAAAAAGCCTTTGCCGATGCAAAGCGCTTCGGTTACGATTATATTGAACTCTGGGGTGGTTATCCCCATGCCTTTGTTGGCGACCTGAAATTGAAAACTGCAGTTCATATCCATGAACTGATCGATAAATACGGCATTCCTGTGGAATGTTTTACCCCTGAGCATAATGGCTATCCCTACAATTATATGATGGGGGACGAAGTGCAGTGGGAACGCAGCATGATGTATCTGGAAGATGCTATTGACATCACAGCAGAGATCGGGGCGAAGAAAATGCTCATTTCTGCAGGTCATGCAGGCTATGAAATGAAAGATATGGACATCATGAAGCGACTGATGAAAAGTCTGCGCAGACTGACAGAATATGCAGAACAGAAGGGTGTGACCATCGTTCTGGAACCCCTGACGATTTATGAAAGCAATGTCATCACCAGTCTGAGGGATCTGGACAGGGCATTATCTCTGGTGCCTTCTCCCAATCTGGTAGGGATGGTGGATCTGGCGGTGCCTTTTACCACAGGGGAACCTGCGGCGGAATATGTGCGCAGACTGGGTGATCGATTCCAGTATCTGCATATCATTGATAACGATGGTGTCAGCGACAGCCATATCCTGCCCGGTGACGGCTGTCT
>JAFZDV010000261.1 GCA_017560955.1 Anaerotignum sp. | reverse complement strand
TAGATATCGATGGCTTTGCCGCAGGTGATGATCTGTCCTTCTCTGTTTCCCATATCCAGTACAAAAATCACACCATCGTAATTTTCACCCAGACCCAGATTCTGTTCCACATAAAAATCTGCACCATACTGTTGTACTGTTTTTCCTTCAGTGTCATTGGTGGTCAGGAAGGCTAAATCCATGCCCCAGTTTTCCTGCATATCCTGCACCCACAGGTGCATTTCTCTTTCGTCTTCATCAGAAATGAGTTCCGCATAGTCGAAAATACGCTGTTCTGTCATTTCTTCCGCAAAAACAGGCAGTGCAGAGAAAAGCATCACAAGGGCTGTCAGAAATACCAGTAATCTCTTTTTCATCAGAACACACCCCCTGTCACAAATGCAGCAAGAGCCGCAGCAATGATAAAGGTGATGCCAAAGATGATACCAAACCATTTTGCTGTCTGGCTGTTACTGATGGGCAGTTCCCCAACGATTTTCCCCGTCTGGCCATTCATCGCAAAAAGATAATCCTTCCCCTGATATTTACTGATGAGCATCCAGACAGGCAGGAGCATATAGGTCTGTTTGTCAGAGGAAAAATCGGTATGACATTTCACACCATAGACCCTCTGATATCCCCTGCCGCCTTCCCCAGCTTTATTTTCCACGCCAGGAGTGATACGGCTGGTCATACGGTCATACAGGTCTTTTGGTTCATATGTATATTTTTCTGCCAGAAAACCGCTGAGATAACTCATATCAAAGGGTTTCTTTTTATCCAGATGGAAAGGCTCCAGTGCATCCATCAGGTCATCCTGCATTTTTTCGGAGGCATCCAAAGGGATATTTTCAAATTCCATACGGCCTGCACGATGGATGTGGTACAGGTCAGTTTTTGTATAAATAAAACGGGTATCCGCCCATGTTGTCACATTTTCCCCTGTGGCATGGTAGTCAAATTCCGCCTTACAGTCGAACAGCCAGAAAGGCACATAAACCCCTGTGATTTTTTCCAGACGCTGTTCGGAAGTATAGCCCGGAGGCAGTAATTTTTTTCCTTTGCACAGGTTCAGGAAGGCTTTTTTCGCATCTTCCTTATCGGTTTCAAAGGGAATGATTGCCGCAGGACGATATTCCCCCTCCAGCTGTTTGGGCAGGATGGTGGGATTGCCGCAGAATACACAGAAGGTTGCCGCCGTCACATCATCCGTCACAATTTCAGCACCACAGGAAGGACAGATATACCCACGCATATGGCTCAGGTCATCTTCGGGCTGGGGAATATTTTCTTCATAGCCAAAGGAAACATCGGCAGAATTTTCATCGGCCTCCGCCCTTTGCTTTACTTCATAATCACTTTCTTCCTTCTGCAGACCTCTCTGCTCCAGTTCTTCCATGGAGAATCTGCTGTCACAATAATCGCAGACCCATTTACTTTCCTTACCGTCATAGCGCAGATATGCCATACAGGAGGGGCAAAGATAGGTCAATGCTGTTTTTTCCATCTGTTTCACATCCTTTTCGGATTATTTTGACATTTTTTCCAGTTTAGCATAAAAAAACCCCGATGGATAGAACCATCGGGAGTTTCATCTATAAAGAATTCATTATTTCCATTTAGGGATCTCAGTAATATCCCCTTTTATTTTGCAATTTTCAAAAATAAGGCTTTCATCTAAATCATAGTCCCCTGAAACAGAAATCTTGTCATTAAAAGTACAATCCTTAAATATAGCTACAGAATCGTAATCATTAAATGAAATTCTTACTTCCTTATTAAAAATCGTATTTTCTACTACTTTTCTCTGACCTTCCTTTACAGAAACCAGAACTTCATGATCTCTTACCGCAGGACCTTTCTGCACAGGTTCAATTTTTACTTCAGTTTTCTGTTCAGCAGGTTTCTGTACGGGAGGTGTTGGACTACCGAAAGGAGAAACAATATTGATGGTTTTTGTCGCAGCATTCCATTCTACTTCAAAACCGATGATATCTGCCAGATCACGCAGTTTGAAATAATTATAACTGTTGATATTATAGGCTTTCATATTCACCATCTGACCATCCACTTCAATAGCCACATCCACAGGAGTCGCAATAATCTGACCATAGCTGATAGTATAGCTCATAGAGATAATAGGAACACCCGTAGTTTTTGTTTTGATGACAGTAGTCTTGCTGCCGGAATTCCAGTTCAGATCAAATTCATTGACAGTACCCTGCAGTGCCCCACAGACTTCACGCAGACCAAAATAAGTATAGCCATCAATAGTATAAGGCTGCAGATACATACTCCCTTCATTATTCAGAGAAAGTTTTGCATTGGATTCATAAGCCTTTGCCCCGAAGGCTGTTGTCACACCCATGGAACATACTATTACTGTTGTCATAAAAAATGCTATTATTTTTTTCATATCCATTTCCTCCATTCAGAAAACAGAATTATTTATGAACGATCCCCTTACCATTTGCAAACATGGAAGAGCCTGTCAGCAGTGTAAATTCATCTTCAAAACCAATCGTTGTCAGATTATCTCTGAAAGCACAATTATTAAAATGTACATAACCATGTTCATAAGGTTTACCAACAAATTCAACTACAACTTCTTTCTGGAAATCCCAGTTTGTAATTTTATAGAACATATTAGGTTCTACACGAATCACCAGTTTTTCTGTTTCCTTATTAAAATTCTTTGCAAATTCGTCAATAGGAATCACTTTTTCTTCTTCATCACCAGGGCCGCCATAACCAACAGGATTATCAGAATCTACACCGATCGTTTTTGTTTCTGCATCCCAGAAGATCCAGAAATCATGAACCTGTGTCAGATCACGCAGTTTGAAATAATTGTAGCCGTCAATGGTATATGCTTTCTGATAAACATAAGTCATACCATCTACATTAACAAAATCATTATTCGGTACAGCTGTCTTTACAGAACGATCTGCAGAAGGTTCAATAACTACAGATCCATTATAAGGTGTCCATCTTTCCACCTTGATCTTCTGTGCAGCAGAATCCCATCCTACATTGAACTCACCCATAGAACCGGCAAAGGATTTTGCCACATCACGCAATTTAAAATAGTTATATCCATCAATATTATAAACCTGCGGCGATACAAGTTTCCCGTTTACAGAAACCTTATCAGAGGAAGGCTTTGCTGTAGCCGCAAAGGCTGTCGTACCCATGGAACATACCATCACTGCTGTCATAAAAAATGCCAATGCTTTTTTCATATAAATTCCCCCTTTTCAAAAATAGCTTATATGATTGTATTCGTCAAAAAACAGAAAAAACCTTCCCAGACAGGGAAGGTTCTATAATCTTATTTATTCTTTTTATGATCCAGCTCTGACAGATAGCCAGCAGTGATGATACCTGTAGGCAAAGCAAACACCGCGACCCCCAGAAAAGAGGAGATCATCGCTACTGCCTTACCGATTGTAGTAACGGGATAAAAATCCCCATAACCAACAGTCATCAGGGTAATGGTAGCCCAGTAAACTGCATCAAAGAAATTCTGGAAAGTTTCCGGTTCCACCTGAAATAAAATCATGGCAGAAACGATAATATACCCCACAGCAAGGTAACATACGGTCAGCAGGTCATCCTTTTTCTTATGGAACACCCTGCTCATCAGATGAAAGCCCTGAGAATAACGCAGAAAACGGAGGGTTTTCATGCATTTCGGCAGACGCAGGATACGGAAAGATCTGAGAGAAGATTCCAGGATGGTCAGGGAGGACAGGATAGTCACCAGATCCACGATGGCAAAGAAAGTAAAGGGATATTTCAGGAAAGGATCCATCCCTCTGCCCTTCAGTTTATAATCAGCTGTGATAAAACGCAGGATATAATCCACAATAAATACACAGACTGTGATCTTATCCATCCACCAGAGAATATTATTTGTTTCCTTAAAGCAAAGGGGAATGACACTGCAGAGGATACAGATCAGCATAAAACGGTCATAAATCCTGCTGAGTCTGTCATCGGCTGAGCCAATTTCAATGATCTGATAAATACGTCGGCGCATGGTCTTTCCTCCTTCCTTTGAAATCTTAATTTCAGTTTAGCAAAAAAAAGAGTATCGGTAAATACCGATACCCTATTTTATCAACAATTACGCTTCTGTATCTGTTGCTTCATCCACAGTTTCTTCTTCAATATCCTCTTCGGAAATTTTTGCGATACCCACAACAGAAACGCCTTCATCCAGATTCATCAGTTTGACACCCTGAGAAACTCTGCCGTAGCTGGAGATATCTTTCGCTCTCAGGCGGATGATGACACCTTCGGAAGTGATCAGCATCAGTTCATCTTTTTCGCCGATCATCAGAACGCCTGTCAGGTCACCTGTTTTTTCTGTCAGCTGGTGGATCTTCAGACCCTTACCGCCTCTGTACTGCAGGTTGAACTGTTCTGTTGTTGTCTGTTTACCGAAGCCTTTTTCTGTAACATTCAGGATCTGACCGTTGGGATCTACTTTCAGCGCAGAAACCACATAGTCACCTTCATTCAGTGTGATGGCTTTTACACCTGTTGCTGTTCTGCCCATAGGTCTTGCATCTGCTTCGGAGAACTTGATGCCCATACCTTTTCTTGTGGCAACGAAGATCTGATCATCTTTTTCAATAGTCATTACAGAGATCAGGTCATCGTCTTCACGGAGGTTCAGGGCGATCAGACCGGATTTTCTGATATTTGCAAAGCTGGACATATCTGTTTTCTTGATGATGCCCTGTTTTGTGATCATCGCCAGATATTTATCTTCGCTGAATTCTCTGACAGAAATACCTGCCATGATTTTTTCATCGGAATCGATTTCCAGCAGGTTTACGATGGCAATGCCACGGGAAGTTCTGCCTGCTTCGGGGATTTCGTAACCCTTGATGCGGTAAACCTTACCTTTGTTTGTGAAGAACAGCAGTGTATCGTGAGTAGATGCCAGGAACAGGTCTTTTACATAGTCCTCATCCCTTGTCTGCATACCAATGATACCACGGCCGCCGCGGTTCTGGCTCTTATAAGTATCCAGAGGTGTGCGTTTCACATAGTTCAGGTTAGACAGTGTGAATACGCATGTTTCTTCATCGATCAGGTCTTCCACATCGATTTCACCGGGATTCTGGATGAGTTTTGTTCTTCTGTC
>JAFZDV010000260.1 GCA_017560955.1 Anaerotignum sp. | reverse complement strand
GACGATTTCAGTATCACAAAAGTTTCAAAATATTTCCTCAAAAAAACCAAAAAATCTGTTGACATATTTCGTATTATACTGTATACTTAATTCTGTTGTTACGGGTCACTAGCTCAGTCGGTAGAGCACTGGACTTTTAATCCAGGTGTCCCGGGTTCGAGTCCCGGGTGACTCACTTTTAAGACCAAGATTTCTTGGTCTTTTTTCTTTTCCTTTTTTCTTATACAAAGAAAGCCTTAAGTCATCAGACCTAAGGCTTTTTCTTTTATTCTTCTACTTTAAATTTTTCCAATCTGTTTGCAGATTCTTCATCCACATAAACTTCCAGCAGTACACCTTCCGCTGTATGTTCTTCTTTGATGATCTCGCATCTGCCATGTACCCAGCCGATCAGGCTGCCTTCTGTATAAGGCACCAGTGCTGTCATGGATCTGCGGAAACTCTGCAGCAGTTTTTCTACACGTTCCAGCAGCACTTCCATGCCGTCGCCTTTCCACGCAGATACCTGTACGATATCCCTTGCCACAGTATCCATAGGCAGAGGCAGTTCCACATCATTATCCATTTTATTAAAAACTGTAATAACGGGTGTATTTTCACATTTCAGAGATTTCAGTGTTTCATACACTACTTTCATGTGTTCTTCCCTGTTAGGGTTGGAAGCATCCACCACATGCAGCAGGATATCTGCATACTGCAGTTCTTCCAATGTCGCACGGAATGCCTGTACCAGATGGTGAGGCAGTTTCTGAATGAAGCCTACCGTATCAGTCAGAAAAATTTCAGAACCACCAGGCAGTTCTACTTTTCTTGTTGTTGTATCCAGAGTAGCAAACAGTTTGTTTTCCGCCAGAACGCCTGCATCGGACAGATAGTTCAGAATTGTAGATTTACCTGCATTGGTATAACCTACCAGAGAAATAACAGGTGTGCCCTTTTTCATTCGCTGATTACGCAGCAGTTCACGGTGTGTACGGATATCCTGCGCTTCTCTGTTCAGTTCTGCAATACGTTCCTTGATATATCTTCTGTCTGTTTCCAGTTTTGTTTCACCGGGGCCTCTGGTACCGATACCGCCGCCCAGACGGGACATGGATGCACCAATACCTGCCAGACGGGACAGTCTGTATTTCAGCTGTGCCAGTTCAACCTGAATCTTACCTTCACCGGACAATGCTCTTGCCGCAAAAATATCCAGAATGACCATGGTTCTGTCCATAACTTTTGTACCCAGCATCTGTTCCAGATTTTTCATCTGTGCAGGAGAAAGTTCATCGTCACAAACAATACCTGTAGCATCATATGCCGCTACCACCGCCTTCAGTTCTTCGATTTTACCTGTACCCAGATAATGACCGGGATGGATGCGTTCACGCTTCTGGATGGAGCGTGCAACGGCTGTTGCACCTGCTGTACGGATCAGTTCTTCCAGTTCATCCAGACAGGCTTCTGTTTCCATAGCAGAGCGGCTGTGTCTTTCGTCCATCTCTACGGCTACCAGAATGACTCTTTCCTCCAGATCATTCAGTTCATGTAATTCCTTTGCCATATTTTATACCTCCTGCAGCCACACGCCATCAAAGGAGAATTCCGCAGGACCTGTCATGTAAACATGATTATCTGCTTCTCTCCATTCGATGATCAGCGTACCGCCAACCAGTTCAACTTCTACTGTTCTGCCTGTTTTGCCATTCAGGTGACAGGCTACTGCTGTTGCACAGGCCCCTGTGCCACAAGCCCATGTTTCGCCGCTGCCGCGTTCCCATACACGCATTTTCACATGGCTGTCGTCGATCACTTCTACGATTTCTGTATTCACTCTTTCAGGGAACATGGGGTGACATTCAGACACTTTACCGTAAGTTTCCAGAGGGAATTCTTTTACACTGTCCACAAAAGTTACTGCGTGGGGGTTACCCATAGAAACGCATGTATATTCGAACTCCTTATCCAGGATCTGTACTTTTTCACCGATCACAGGAGATTTTTCGCTTACTACGGGAATTTCCGCTGCTTCCAGAATAGGCTCGCCCATATCTACAGTCACAGATTTTACGATGCCGTCTTCCACATGCAGATCCAGATATTTCATGCCGCCCAGTGTTTCCAGCGCTACCAGAGTTTTATCTGTCAGGCCTCTTTCATAAACATATTTGCCCACACAACGGGATGCGTTGCCGCACATTTTGCCTTCAGATCCGTCCAGATTGAACATTCTCATGCGGAAATCGCCTGTTTCAGAAGGCATGATCAGCACCAGACCATCGGAGCCTACACCAAAGTGACGTTCACTCATGGCGATTGCCAGTTTTTCGGGATTTTCCACCTTTTCTTCAAAACAGTTTATGTAAATATAGTCGTTGCCGCAGCCCTGCATTTTTGTAAAACGCATAACGCCCACTCCCTTCTTTTCTTCTTATGTAAGTAAGGCGGCATTGCCGCCTTGCGACTGTTATTGTTTGCTCATTCGCATTTCTTCCTGCCCAACGGCATGATACATAGTCAGGCACCATACGCCTGCCAGACCGACCAGTGCAAAAATCACCCTTGCCACCCAGAACAGACTGCCATTAAATAATGTCGTCACCAGATCGAAATTCAGAAAACCGATCAGGCCCCAGTTCAGTGCACCAATGATGACCAGCGTCAATGCGATGATATTTGTCCATTTCATAATGGTTCCTCCTTTTTAATGAAATACAATTGTAGTATCTCTAAGGAGAAACATTTTTATACAAACGCCTTTTTCACCAGTACGCCAAAATCATTGCCCTTCAGATTGCCCACAGCAGAATAACTGAGTTTCTCAAAATCCAGCACCATTCTTGCCGCCTCCAGCACATCTTCCGGTGTAACGGCTTCGATTTTCGCAATCACTTCTTCCGGCTCCTGCACGCGTCCGCGCAGCATCAGGGATGCACCGGCGGAGTTCATGCGGTTCAGCGTACTTTCTGTGCCAATGATGAAGTTGGAAATCATCTGTTCCTTTGTCACTTCGATCAGTTTTTCAGGGAAAGTTTCTTTCTTCACTTCTCTGATTTCTTCTGCGATCAGTTCATACACTTTTTCTGCCTGACCGGGATTCATACTGGCACAGATGACGAAAATGCCGCTGTCCGCAAAGGCTGTTGTATAACTGTAAATAGAATATGTCAGGCCATGTTCCTCTCGGATCTTCTGGAACAGACGGGAACTCATACCACCGCCGAACAGGGTATTAAAAATCGCCATGGCATATTTCATGGGGTGCTCTCTTTCAAAAGCAGGGAACGCGATACAGGTATGCACCTGCTCCACATCTTTTTCCTTTTCCACATGAGAAATATGATAGCCACCCTTTGTATCAAAAGGCGCATATGGTGTTTCTCTCTTCCATTGTCCCAGTTTTTCATTCAATTTGCAAACCATTTCTTCCATTTCAAAATTACCTGCCACAGAAAGGACAATGTTGTCCTGATGGTAATTT
>JAFZDV010000259.1 GCA_017560955.1 Anaerotignum sp. | reverse complement strand
TTTGCATGTTCATATTCCTCCAGAATCACCGCACCTGCGCCTTCGCCCATAACAAAACCGCCTCTGCGTTTGTCAAAGGGCAAAGATGCCGCATCAGAATCTTCGGAAGGATTCAACGCCATGCAGGCACCAAAGCCCGCTACAGTCAGAGGAACGATGGCTGCTTCACTGCCGCCGCAGATTGCCGCAGTTGTATATCCGTGCAGGATAGCCCTGTAGCCTTCGCCAATGGCTGTTGTGCCTGTGGCACATGCAGTGGAAACTGCCACACAGGCGTTCATCGCCTGATAACGGATCGCAATGTTGCCTGCTGCAATGTTATCGATCATTTTAGGGATCAGAAGAGGGGATACTCGTCTTTCCCCCTTCGTCGCCAACGCATTCTGGCCTTCCATAAGGGTTTCAAATCCGCCAATACCACTGCCAAAATATACTGCCAGTTCCTCTTTTTCGATATTACCTTCCAGTTTACTGTCTGCCATCGCCTCACCTGCTGCACACATTGCAAACTGTGTAAAGCGGTCAACTTTTTTCGCCGCCATTTTATCCATATATGTTGTCGGGTCAAAGTCCTTTACTTCTGCTGCCAGTTTGTATTTGCTTTCACTGGCGTCATATCTTGTAATTGGACCAATACCGTTTTTTCCGTTTTTCAATGATTCCCAGAAATCAAGCACATTGTTGCCTACGGGCGTTACCGCGCCGATTCCTGTTACTACTACTCGTTTCATCTTGTCACCTCTTAGCAGGCCAGACCGCCATCAATTCTGATGATCTCACCTGTAATATAGTCAGAATGTTCCGACGCCAGAAACAGCGCCAGTTTTGCTACTTCATCCGCCTCGCCAAAGCGTTTCATAGGAATCGCATCTTTTAATGCATTATTTTCCAGATTTTCTGTCATTTCTGTGGCAATAAAACCGGGTGCAATGGCATTACAGCAAATCCCTCTGCCAGCCAGTTCCTTCGCCACAGATTTTGTCAGGCCTACCACACCAGCCTTGGATGCAGAATAGTTCGCCTGACCGGAGTTACCCATCAGACCGGAAACAGAACTGATGTTGATGATCTTACCGCCTTTCTGTTTCAGGAAGAGAGGATATACTCCTTTGATCATGTAAAATGTGCCTTTCAGATTGGTATCTACAACGGCATCAAAATCAGCTGCTTTCATCATAGGCACCAGTTTATCCTTTGTGATACCTGCATTGTTCACCAGGATCTGAATACTACCAAAGTCTGTTACAATTTCTTTTACAACTGCCGCCACTGCATCGGCATCGGCTACATTACACTGGTATGCTTTGGCTCTCACACCCAGTTTTTCTAATTCTTTTAAAGTTTCTTCTGCTTTCACTGTGTTGCCTGCATACAGGAACGCAATGTCCGCACCATTTTCTGCAAATTTCAGGCAGATGGCTTTACCGATCCCGCGAGAACCGCCAGTCACCACTGCTGTTTTTCCTTTCAGCACCCCAGTTCCTCCTTCACTTTCTGTACTTCTTCCATATTGGAAACGCTGTAGACCCTTGCATCAGGCAGGATGCG
The DNA here is from genome assembly GCA_017560955.1 of Anaerotignum sp. Lineage (GTDB taxonomy): Bacteria > Bacillota > Clostridia > Lachnospirales > Anaerotignaceae > Anaerotignum_A. The sequence continues at coordinate 6,063 of JAFZDV010000259.1, read as the reverse complement.
TTTGATGAGTTTTTTCAGTGTATCACCAACGCCAACCTCAATGAATGTGTCAAAGCCATCTGCTGCCATTCGTTCGATGCTTTCCTGCCAGCGCAGGCTATGGTTGATCTGATTTCTCATCAGTTCCAGCACATTTTCACCATAAGGTTCTGTTGTATAGTTTGAGTAAACAAGGATTTCAGGCTGCTTCAGTTCGAAATTCTTTGCCACTTCCGCAAATTCTTTACTTGCTTCATCCATGAAGGGGGAATGGAAACCGCCGCCAACAGCCACAGGCATGCCTCTGCCACCTGCTTCACGGATGGCTTTGTTGAAGTCATCCATTTCTTCTTTTGCACCTGCAACCACCAGTTGACCAGGTGCATTATAATTCACAGGATAAACCTGTCTGAATTGCTTACAGATTTCTTCGATTTTTTCATTCTCCAGTTTCATGACTGCCAGCATGTGTGCAGGATGTTCTGCCGCCGCTTTCGCCATCACTTCGCCGCGTTTCATCGCCAGCTGAAAACCATCCAGATGACTGCACGCTCCGGCAAACGCAAGAGCAGGAATTTCTCCAAGGGAGAAGCCTGCCACGCCATCTGGCGTGATACCTGCTTCAGAAACAGCACTTGCTGCCGCCAGATCTGCCAGATACAGACAGGGCTGTGTATTCTGTGTTTCTTTCAATTCTTCCGCTGTGCCTTCGAAGCACTGTTTCAGCGTGCCTTCTCTCAAGGCTTCTGCACTATCAAACAAGGTTTTAACTGTTTCATTGGCTTCATAAAAAGCCTTGCCCATGCCAGCCTTCTGGGCACCCTGACCGGAAAAAACAAATGCTATTTTACCCATTTTGCTGCTCCTTTCAGTAATTCTTCCGCTTCTTCTGCGATTTCACGGATCATTTCCGCTGCGGGCTGTGCTTTCTTCACCATGCCGGAAATCTGACCTGCCATGAAACAGCCTTCTTTTGTATCGCCTTCCACAGCCGCTTTTCTCAGGGCACCTATCCCCAACTGGTCAACCATCTCCGCAGTAGTTTCCGGTTCATACTCCAGTTTCAGGAAGTTACGGGCAAACTGATTCTTCAGAACACGACAGGTACTGCCGCCAAAACGTCTGCCTGTAGCTGTTGTGGAAATGTCTGTTGCTTTCAGGACCATGTCCTTGTAATTCTGGTGTACGCCGCATTCTTCCGCCAAAAGGAAACGCGTGCCCATCTGCACACCAACTGCGCCCAGCATGAATGCCGCCGCGATCCCTCTGCCATCGCCGATGCCACCAGCCGCCAGTACGGGAATATCTACCGCATCTATCACCTGAGGCACCAGCGGCATTGTGGACATTTCGCCGATATGACCGCCCGATTCGCCGCCTTCCGCAATGACAGCATCTGCGCCTGCACGTGCCATCATTTTTGCTGCCGCCACAGAAGCTGCTACGGGAATCACCCTGATTCCTGCTTCTTTCCACATGGGAATGTATTTTGTTGGAATGCCTGCGCCTGTTGTCACGACCGCTACTTTTTCCTCTGCAACGATTTTTGCCACTTCTTCCACATGGGGGCTCATCAGCATGATATTCACGCCAAAAGGTTTGTCTGTCAGTTCTCTTGCGATCCTGATCTGTTCTCTCAGATATTCGCCGCCTGCATTCATAGCAGAAATAATACCCAAACCACCGCCATTAGAAACAGCTGCTGCCAGTCTGCTGTCTGCGATCCATGCCATGCCGCCCTGGAAAATGGGATATTCAATGCCGAGCATCTCACAAATCGGTGAAACGATCATATCGTCGTCCTCCTTTTCTCTTTAAGCCAGTTTTGCTTCAATCAGCGCTGTCAGTTCAGCAACTGTATTTACCTTGTTTTCGCCCATTTCGATTTCTGTGCCGAATTCTTCTTCCAGAGTCATCAGAAGTTCCATAACATCCAGAGAGTCAATGCCCAGTGCGCTGAATTCTGTTTCCATTTTGATTTCTGTTGCTTCACATTCCAGTTTTTCTGCCAGCAGTGCTGCGATTTTTTCGAATACCATAATTTTCGTTCTCCTTTTTTGTCTTAAATATTTTCGTTTACCATTTCAGCAAGCAGCATGCGCTTGCCAGACCGCCGCCAAAGGCCGGCAGTAATAATAAATCTCCACGCTTCAATTTCCCTGCTCTGTTTAATTCATCCAGCATCATAGGAATGCTTGCGGAAGATGTATTGCCAAATCTGTCGATGTTTACGCTGAATTTTTCCATAGGAACTTTCAGCTTTCTGCTGGCGAAATCGATGATACGCATATTTGCCTGATGAGGCACGATATAAGCGATATCATCGTATGTCAGCCCATTTCTTCTCACCAGTTCGTTGCAATCATTTACAATAGCATTAACTGCAAATTTAAATGTGGCCTGACCATCCATATATGCCAGTGGTTTCTTTTCCTGGCCTCTTTCGTAATAAGGGGAATTGCCCACGGGCAGCCCACATCCAATGACTTCATCATCACCCTGCACATAAAAAACAGAGTCAATATAGTTTTCACCTGCTTCCAGAACCAGCGCCCCTGCGCCGTCGCCGAAAATAACTGCTGTGCCTCTATCCGTAAAATCAAGGATACGGCTCATTCTTTCTGCACCGATTACCAGTGCTTTTCTCACCTTTCCTCTGGCAAAGTAACCTGCCACTGTTTCCAGTGCAAAATCAAAAGCAGAACAGGCCGCATTCACTTCCAGTGCCATACAGTTCAGCCCAAGAAGTCCCTGTACCATGCATGCGGTAGAAGGCACCTGACTTTCGCCTGAAATAGTTGCCAGCAGAATGAGGTCAATTTCTTCGGGATTCACGCCGCTGTTTTCGATAGCAGTGCTTGCTGCCTTTGCAGCCATATCTGCTGCTGTTTCGTTCACGCTGAAATGACGTTCCTTTACACCCACCCTCTGTCTGATCCAATCATCGCTGGTATCTAAAAATTGTGACAAGTCGTCATTGGTCACTACTTTGGGCGGTGCATAGCTGCCTGTACCCAATACACGAAAGCTCATTATTGTTCCTCCATCTTCCTAGGAGAACTTTTTTTCTCCCAATTTTTGGTTTCGATAACTTAGTACCTCAGAATTCCGAAAAGGTTACACGAATTTTCCGAAAAAATTTTTACCGAAAACAAAAAAATGCCAAAAATCGTTGAGTTCTCAACATTTTTAGCATTTAAAAATTTTTTAAAATTTTTTTATTTTTTTCAAAAATTATCTGTTTTTCTTCACCCAATACAGTACCAGAGCAACCACTGTTGCACTCACATAGGACAGAAAACCACCCCAAAGCAGCAGTCTTCGTCTGCGCATCTGCTTTGCCAGCAGCACAAAATCCTCTGCATCAGAAATGGGCATATCCATTTTGATGCCCTCAACAGGACTATATTTTTTATAATAAGCCCTGCATTCGGGGCATTCTCTCAAGTGTTCTTTTACCAGTTTTCTGCTGGCTTTGCTTGCCACGCCGTCATGATACAGGGGCGCAAGATCTGTCACCACATCACATTTCCAGCTCATCTTTTAACACCTCCATCAGCATTTTCTTCGCTCTGAAATAAATAACCTTTGCAGAACTTTCACTGATTTTCAGAATCTGTGCAATCTGAGAAAAGGGAAGTTCCGCATAGATACGCAGCAGAACAACATCCCGATATTTTTTGGGAATGGTATCCACCACTTTTCGCACCGCGCCTTCAACATCTTTCTTGTGGACATGTTCCTCCGGACTGACATCTCCCTTCATATAACTTTGGGCTACCAGTTCCAGATTGGCCGCATCCAGATGAAGTTTTTTCTTTTTCAGATATTTGAAATATGTATGCTTCCCTATGGCCGCCAGCCAGGTGAATACCTCACATTCACCACGGAATTTATGGAAGGATTTATAGGCCTGCAGGAAAGTTTCCTGAGTCAGATCCTCCGCCAGATCCCCATCGGCACAAAGACGGTACAAAAAAGCGTATACTTTCTGATAATATTCCCGGTAAAGGCTTTCAAAAATTTTCAAGCAATCACCCCTTTGTTTTTTCTAGTTATTCTTTTTAACACAGTCAAATAATCTTGTCAAGTTACAAATAGTGCCAAATTGACTCATAAATATTTTCCAAACAAAAAAACCTTTCCACAAGGAAAGGTTTTTCTTCTTTCATAATCAAGTTTTTTATCAATCCTGTTTTCTGAAGAACACTTCACCTGTTTCGTGATTCATGCCTTCAACGATAGCCAGAGATTCCAGATCATAACCAAAGTTTCTGATTACTGTACCACCGATCTGGAAACCTTTTTCAATCGCAATACCAATACCTTCTACTGTCGCACCTGCTTCGTTACAGATGGAAATCAGACCCTGCAGAGCATCGCCATTTGCCAGGAAGTCATCGATCAGCAGAACATGGTCATCGCTGTTCAGGAAACTCTTAGACAGAATAACCTGATTTACTTTTTTATGTGTGAAAGATTTTACTTCTGCAACATATACATCACCATCGATGTTGATACTTTTTGCTTTTTTTGCAAATACCACAGGCACACCAAAATGCTGTGCTACAATGCAGGCAATACCGATACCGGATGCTTCAATTGTCAGAATTTTATTGATATTTTTATCTGCAAAACGACGTTTCCATTCTCTGCCCATTTCATTGATCAGATCAATATCCATCTGGTGATTCAGGAAACTGTCAACTTTCAGAACATTACCTTCTTTTACAACGCCGTCTTTTAAAATTCTTTCTTCAAGAAAATTCATTCGTTATTCCCTCCCCGTATACCCTCTTTACTTTTACTGATAAAATTATACTGAAAAAAAGTTATCATATCAACAGAAAGTGCCATTTTCCTTATAAAAAAATGGCACTTTTCTTTAATATTTCCAAATCTTCCTTTGTATCTACATCAAAAAGTTCCAATGGATCTTCCACCTGAATACATTCCAATTCATTTTCATGCTTTTTCAGGATATAAGAACCACCCTTTCCTTCCGGAAGATTTTTCAGTTCATCTATATATTTTTTCCCAAATAACGCAGGCATTCCCTGCTTCTCTTTCACTGCAAGACGAAGAAGTTCCTTCTGTTCAAAAGAAAAGGCATTTCTCAGTTTCAGCAGACTTTCCCTGCGCAGCATGGGCTGGTCGCAAGCACAGAAAACAATACCGTCCATATCTTCCATAAACTCAGTCCCTATGCGAACAGTATCACTTCTGAAAGGAAGGTCGTGAAAAATCACATCCACATCCTTTGCTCTGCAATACTCTGCGGCATCTGCATCTCTGGTAACCACCACTCTTTTCACAAAGATACCTTCTGTCAGTTCCAGTGCTCTTTGTAAAAATGTCTTGCCGTTTAGTTCTGCAAAAAGTTTATTGTCGCCAAAACGGACACTCTTACCCGATGCCATGATCACACAACCAACTTTTCTATGCAGCTGATCCAGATCCACCAGATAAACATCGTTTCTTTCTTTCAGTTCATTCAGGAAAGAGATATCCTGTTTTCTTAGTACCGCAAGTACTCTTTTTTTATCAAAAACATTTCTGACTGCCGCCTGAAAACTTAGTTCATTGCTTTCCAGAAAACCCAGTTCATCGATAGATACCCAGGAGCCTTTCGTTTCTGCCATACGATAAAGTGCAGGACAACCCAGCTCAGAAAAACCTTCTTTCACAGTACGCATGGGGCTGCCTTTCATTTCTGGATCAAAAACCCCAATCTTCATTTCCTGTCCGTTTTCATTGTCTTTTAGAAGCACTTCTTTCCCGGGCACAGCATAGGTCGTAATACCAGGCAAGGGCTCTCCGGCCTCTTTCAGATAATTACACAACGCCTGAAAACGCGTTGTTTTACCGGCACGGTGGGTACCTGTCAGAATCAGGTGCTTCTTGCCGCTATTCAGAAAAGAATTCCATATATAATTTTCTGTTTGCTTCATAACAAGCCTCCCGATATGCCTCATATTTTTCCAAGAACGCAAGTGCTTCCGCCGTCAAAATGCTGCCACCGCCGCCTTTGCCGCCGATCTGTTTTTCTGTCAGAGGAAATCCCAATGCTTCTTCCGCACGATT
>JAFZDV010000258.1 GCA_017560955.1 Anaerotignum sp. | reverse complement strand
GCTCTTTCTTCGAAGTCTACATCTTCGTAACGAGGACGGTTATCTCTGGGGTCTCTGCCCATATCCTGGAAAGGAACTTCTTCTCTTTCTTTTTTCGCTTTTCTGCCGCGTTTTGCAGGTGCGGATGTCTGCAGAGTCACTTCTTCCACGATTCTGGATTTTCTCTTAGGAGGCATCATGCTTACATACTGAATGCCATCATCATAATCTTCATCGTTCATTGCTCTGGGTGCAGATTCAGGCAGTTCTTCAGAAACGATACCTGTGTGTCTTGCACGGCGGGAAACATAGCGAGTAGGGTCACCTTCCTGCTGGGGCGCTCTGGAAACTTCATTGATTTCATAGCCCACCTGCTGCATTCTTGCTTCTCTTACTTCTTCCACATCTTCTCTTCTCTGAGGACGGCGTGTGCGGTAAGCACCTGCTTCTGCATCCCCTTCGTTTTTGCCCATCAGGGGATGTGTCTGCATCAGAATATCTACTACTTCCTTAGGCAGATCTGTGTACAGGTCTTCGTAATAACCTTTGTCTGTTTCATTCATACCTCTGGAAGCATTTGTGCCTTCAAATCTTTCATCACTCATGATTCTAACCTCCGTACAAAAATTTCTCAATCTATAAAAACTTACATTTTCACACAATATTCGCATTATATCCTGTTATTTTACAGTTTTATTAGCGAAGTGTCAACAAAAGTGGCGGAAATTCAAAGAAATGTAAGAAATATTTTTGTTTTCAAACCAAAAAACAGGCCCTTCGTAAAGAGTTTTACGAAAAACCTGCTTTTTATGCTTTGTTTATTTCACGGAAACGATGCTGTTCACACCCTCGCTCTGGGGAACATATTCCACAGTGGCGCTGCTGCCCACCTGTTTTTTCATGATTTCCAGATGTTCCTTTGCCTTGCCTTCAAAGAGGTCATCACTGCCTTCCAGCATCAGATACCAGTAGGTATTGCCTTCGGAAACGATGTCTTTCATCATGGTGATGGCACCTGTGATGGACTGGGCTGTGGAAGTGTCCACATTGCTGATGCCGTTGCCTGCCATCAGACTGCGGTATGTTTTTTCACATTCTGCCACCGTATCGCCAATAGCAACGATCTGATATTTTTCAATGTTTACCATGGCGTATTTCTTTACCAGACCGGCATTATCCTTCAGAGAAAGGAAGTATGTGGGTTCATCCGCAATATTCAGCAGGATGGGGAATGTTGCCACATAGTTCAGGTGCTGCACCTGACCTTCCGCAGAAGACATGGCAGAATATTCCTTAGCACCAGAGATCTGATAATATTTTGTTTCTTTTGTTCTGGAGTTCATCAGCACGAAACCAACGTTGGATTCGTCACCGCCGATGGAAGTAACGCCTGTATACAGCCATACGTCATCATCCAGCGCAATATAGTTATGGCCTTCTGTGGAATGCAGACATCCTCTCTGGCCGAAAACAGAGTTGATGAAGCCGTTGATCAGTGTACCATAGTAGTCATACTGTTCTACCAGCAGAGAGGAATCATATACCTTATCTACCCATGTAGGTACGTCTTTTACGTCATAATAAGTATGTTCCCCTGTGGCCGCATTGATGATGATCGCACCTTTGATATCTGTACCGCCGAACAGACCGATGGTCTTGTTTTCCACGGAACATACCCAGTAAGGCACACCCTCATCATTGATCTCAAAATTATAAGTGCGGATCATGGCTGTAGGGTAACGGAAACGGATATATCTGTTCAGATTTCTGCCGAAGTGTTCAAAAGGAGAAATTTTGATACCTTCCTGCAGTTTGATCAAATCTACATCCTGTGTTGTCATATCGATGGTGATATAGGCAGGGACGCCTGTGCTGCGGTTGGTGAACCATTTGATCAGGTCACCATACTGCAGAGGTGTTACACGAACAGGCTTACCCTGATAGTTGATCTGATTGAAATAGGGGCTGACTTCGTACTGAGAAACCATGTCTACCATGCTGCCCATTTCTCTTTCAGCCAGTCTTGCCGCAGAGTCGCTGTCCAGAATGGGGATCTGATTGTAATTCACCTCATGAATGTCGCTGGCAAAATCGCCTGTCTGCACATTCAGCAGTTCTCTGTAAGCAGATGCACGGATAATAGGAGAGGACAACAGCATGCCCACACCATATACGATGACCAGTACCATGGGAAGCACCATCAGTTTCTTTACTGTTTTCAGCTTTTCTTCCTTTTCTACCACTACACCGTTTCTTTCCAGAAACAGAGCCTTGAAAATAGGCCAGAAATTCAGCACCAGCCCAACCAATACTGCCGCCACAAAAAACATCCAGCTTTCTTCGGAATGGATATTCAGCGCAGGCAGATAATAATAATACATCCCAGCCCAGATAAGCAGGGTCGCAATTGCTAAAATCGTACGGGATTTTTTCAAAATTTCTTCCTCCAGTTCCAGTTTTGTTCACAAAACTTTAAGATTTTTGGCGGTTTTCTCCTCTTTACATCTTTCCGCCAATTGCATATACTATACTATAAATCCAAAAGATTGTATAGTAACAAAACTGACTGTTTCCTTATATCCCAATAAGGAGTGAATCATATGAAAATCGAACGAATCAGCGAAAATCAGCTGAAACTGACTTTAACAAAAGATGATCTGCAGGAACGAGATATCAAACTGGAAGACCTGATCACCCCTTCCGAAAAAACACAGAAACTGTTCCATGACATTATGGAACAGGCTCTGGAAGAAGAAGATTTCGTTTCCGAAAACACACCTCTGATGGTAGAAGCTGCTCCCATGGGTACAGAAGGCATCATGATCATCGTTACCAAAGTGAACAACAAAGACAGCAAAAACAAAGGCACTGCAGACCTGCTGCAGCAGGCTCAGGAAACACGCCGCTGGAAAAAGAAACCTCTGGACACACTGGAACATACAGAAGAACAGAATTCTGATATCCTCATCTATTCCTTCCCCGAACTGGATGATGTGATCCGCGTAAGTCTCCGTCTGGATGGCGGTTTCAGGGGCGAAAGCGCTGTTTACAAAAACGAAGGCAAATATTTCCTTGTACTGCAGAGTGATACATATACTGCAGAAGAATCCTCTGCCGAACTGGAACTGATTTTGAAGGAATACGGTCAGAAGCATGTTTCCACCCCTCTGGCAAAATATTATCTGCTGGAGCATGGTGAAACCATCATTGCAGACAAAGCCGTAAAGGCACTGGCAAAAACTTTTGGAGCATAAAAAAGAAAGGAACGCAAAATTGCGTTCCTTTTTTATTTTCTGAGGATCAAACAAAACACTCAGGTTCTGCTCTTCTTTCGTACAGTTCTTCCAGTTCTTCTTTATGGTAGAGATAACCGGGGTCATCATAATATCTCGCCTGAGAAGGGCATTTCTTCACACAGGCACAGCATTTGATGCAGATGCCCAGATATTCCCTTGTATTTTCAGGATTGATGGAACCCATGGGGCAAACTTCTGCACAGATACCACAGCCACAGCAGTCATCATTTACTTTGGGTTTCACTTTGCGGATATCGATATGGTTGCCGTTTCTGTCCTGAGGTTTGTAATAAGGATGGATAGGGTCATTGCCCTTCACATAGGCAGGCGCTGTATATTCCCAGCCGCTCATCAGTTTTTCAGCAATTTTCCCGCCAAATTCCTGCATCACAGCAATGTCCTTCGCATCGGGTCTGCCTGCCCCCAATGTTCTGGAGAAGGAATGTTCACTGATGAAAGCACCGCCAGCCACTGTTTTGAAACCATCTTCTTCCAGAATATTTCTCAGCTCCATCAGGGCATCATCAAAATTACGGTTGCCATAGGAAACCACAGGAACCGCCAGCGCGCCATTGCCTTTCACTTTTCCTGTCATGTAGGGCAGCAGCACATTGGGCACACGGCCTGCAATGACAGGTGTACCACAGACAACAATATCCCCTTCGCCGAATACTGCATCTTTCCCCCTTACAGCGGGCAGTGTGAAATCATATACTTCCAGAGGCAGTTTCAGTTTCGCTGCCAATGCTTCCGCCGTTGTTTTTACTGCTTTTTCTGTGCCGCCTGTGGGGCTGAAATACATCGCCCAGACCTTTTTCATTTCCATGGGTTTTCCCTTCTTTCGAACAGATTTTTTCTCATCATATCCCATTTCCCAATGTTTTTCAACCACAGAAGAAAAGACGGTCTGAGCATCCTCAAACCGCCTTTTTGCTGTCAATGGAATTTTTCCAGTGTATCCCAGGCATCTTTTATTTTTTCAACGACCTGCCCTTTGATCATTTCTGCAAATCTTGCTTCTGTATAGGCAGTCTGTGTTTCTGTCCGGAAAAGTTCTTCTGCCAGTTCTTTCACCTCTGCATCGGAAGGCACCGCTTTTTCTGTCACTTTCAGAACAAACCAGCCGTCACCTACTGCAAAGGGGCCAACCACATCATCAACTTCCGGTTCATCCGTCAGGCCAAAAGTGGTCTGCAGATAATTCCAATGCAGTTTCATTTCGCCGCCGTCTTTCCCGTTGGGGTCTGCATCATATGCATTGAACAGGGCCATAAAATCTTCGCCCTTCTTCGCTTTCTCCGCCACTTCTTCCGCTGTTTCGGCATCTTCCGCCAGAATAGACAACATGGTCAGATCCGTATAATCCGTCTGCAGCTGATTTTTATTTTCCAGATAGTATGCCTCCATATCCGCCGCATCTACATCGCATTCCTCTGCAATTTCCTGATGCACCAGCGTATACAGATAGGAATCTTCCATCATAGGCTGCAGTTTTTTCACATCTACATTCATCTTTTCCAGATCTTCTGCGGATACTGCCTGCACAAACTGATCCGCCGCCGCTGCTGCCGCCGCCTTCTGTTCTTCTGTCAGGCTGATACCGTTGGCTGCAGCATATTCTTTGGCAGCGATCACACTCTGGATGGTGCTGATGGTACGTTCTTCCACCAGTTCATCAGCAGTCTGCCCGTCAAAATCCATACTCCAGACGTCGTCCCCAGCCATGGTAACAAAGCCCTCTGTGGTAGTGTGCAGATAGACCATATATTCAGATTTCATAATTTCCTGCCCGTCGATCTTCAGCACAGCCACATCCTTCACAGAAGAATCCACGCAGGCTGTCAGGCTGAACACTGTCAGCAGCAGGCAAAGCAGTCCCATTATTTTTCTTTTCATATCAGAAACCTTCTCTCATAAAGGATTTTTTGTTCTTCTATTATAAACAGAATCCCTCAGGCTTTCAATGCCTCAAAGAAGTTTTTGACCAGCTGCAGTGGTTTATCCCCTTCCCCTCTGCCCGGCTTGATGGTCAGGTAAGGAGCTGCACCTGCAGTAAACAGATATTTCCCTTTCGCAGAGGCGATCAGCTGCATCAATCTGCCCACATCAATATTCGGCTGAGGTCTGAATTCCAGCAGGATATTGCCATGCTTCTGGGTAATGGAAGTGATGCCCATTGCATGAGCCTCCGCCTTCACCAGCACGACTTCCAAGAGCAGCTGTACCGCTTTGGGAGGATCCCCGAAACGGTCTGCCAGTTCATCCTGCATATCCAGATATTCTTCCTGCGTATGAATACCCGCGATTTTCTTATACAGTTCCATGCGCGGTTCCTGATTCTTAATATAAAAATCGGGGATAAAAGCACTAATATTCAGATCCACAGAAGTTTAAAACTGTTCTTCTCTTGGCGCTGCACCTTTCAGGTTCTGCACTTCTTCTTCCAGCAGACGGCAATACATATCATAACCAACGGCTTCCATATGACCATGCTGCTCTGCCCCCAGCAGGTTGCCTGCACCACGGATCTCCAGATCTCGCATGGCAATTTTGAAGCCACTGCCAAATTCCGTAAATTCACGGATGGTCTGCAATCGTTTTTCCGCCGCCTCTCTCAGCATTTTATCTCTCTTATAAAGCAGATAT
>JAFZDV010000257.1 GCA_017560955.1 Anaerotignum sp. | reverse complement strand
TCAGTACGTTCTACCAGAAAACAGAAGATGAAACCGATGACGAAAGCATAAAGGAACTGCTGAGGTTTCATGTGCAGCAGACCAAAAAGCAATGCGCTGACGAAGGCCGCTTTCCATTTGCCAAGGAAGTGGTAGCCGCTGAGCAGGATACCGCGGGAGAAAACTTCTTCCAGAATGGCAGGCAGGATGGCTACGGAAAGCATGGAAATGACCAGACCCGACTGTTGAATGCCTGCGATGGACTGTTCCACGGGATTGGGGAAGAACAGGCTGGCCAGATAGGAAAGCAGGCTGATCAGAGGCTGTATGGAAACGCCGAAGGAAAAGATGATGAGGGCGTTTTTCCAGCCAAGGGGATTCAGACGAAGGGTCTTTCTGACATCTTTTTTCGTAAAATAGAAATAAGCTGCTATGGGTGGCAGGAAGCTGATGAGCTGTGCCAGAAGCATATAGCCGCTGTCAGACATTTTTCTTACAAAAGGCAGCATGGCAACAGCCACTGAAGTACCCATGAAATACAGAAAGAAAAACAGGGCAAAGCGATTGGTTCTTTTGGTTTCGGTCATGCAGGGACCTCCTTGTTTGAGAATATAAGAAAATCGGCTTGGTCAAAAGGACAAAAGCCGATTTTTTCGTCAGGATTATTCCTCTTCCGTATCATTTTTTGTTTTGGAGAGGTTCAGAGGATTGCTGGAAGGATATTTTTTCCAGTAGAGGCTGTCGATATACTCGCCGCCGAATACTTTTACAGTTGCGAAGATGGGTACACCGATAAACATACCCAGAGGGCCCATCAGCGCGCCGCCGATCAGAACTGCAAGGATGATCCACAGAGGGCTGAGATCCACGGATTCGCCCAAGATTTTAGGGCCGAGGAAGTTGCCGTCAAACTGCTGCAGGATCAGGATGAAGATACCTACAACGATGGCCAGAGGAGGATCGATCAGCAGGGTGATCAGGATGGCAGGGATGGCACCGATGAAGGGACCAAAGTAAGGGATCATATTGGTCACACCAATGATCAGAGCAAGGATCAGAGGGAAAGGTGCTTTGATGATATTCAGACCGATCAGAGCAAGGATACCGATGATCAGAGAGTCGATGGCTTTCCCTACGATAAAGTCGTTGAAAATATGATGGATGCGTTCTGCGTTAGCAAGGAAACGGCAGGCTTTTTCTTCTGTGGAAAAAGCATAGGCGCCTTTTTCCATTTTCTTTGCAAAGCGTTCTTTATCATACAGCATATAAAATGCAATGAAGATCGCCATGATGAAATTCAGTGTCAGTCTGCCGAAAATAAAGACATTGGCAGCCAGTGTTTCCAGAAGTTCAGGCGCATTCTGGGACATATGCTGGATAGGTGCCAGAATACGGTTGATCACGTTATTTACATCTGCAGAATCGATGAAGGGGATCTGGTCGAAGATGTAACGGATACGTTCATTCATGGCTTCGGAATATCCGCTGATATTTGTTGCAAAGGCCATGATGGAGTCACGGATCTCAGGTACCAGATAGATCACGATCCAGACGGTACCGCCGATGATGATCGTATACATCAGAAGGATACTGAAGGTTCTGGTCAGTTTCTTATGTTTTCTGCAGAAGCCGAACCATTTCAGAAATCGTTTTTCAAAAAACATCATGAAAGGGTTCATGACATATGCAATGGCAAAACCCATGATGAAGGGAGATACCAGATTATTAAAAGCATCGAAGAAAGCTGTGATGCTGGTGCCAATGGCAGGCAGATTGCCGACTACCTTTTCAAAAAGGATCAGCAGTACTGCAACTGCAATGACATACAGGCTGATTTTTCCAAGAAGTTTATCATGTTCATTTTTATTTCTTCGAAATAAATCGAATTTTCTCATAGGGACACCTCAAATCATAGATAACAGATGCCTGATTTTCAGACATTATATCTATGATACTATGAATTTTGCGGGAATGCTATAGGGAAAATGTTAATTTCTATTGTTTTTAGGCTGGAAAATACAGGTTTTTCGGGAAGCGGCTGGAATGAGGACAGGGATTTTCATATTTCCATGAATTCTCTGTTCCAATTTGAAATTTTGTGGTATACTTTATAAGTTAAAGTATGCCTTTTATTATGTTATGAGGAAAGATTTACTTGAATGGAGGCCATTATGGACGATTTGAGTGGTAATAAAAAGAAGAAAAAAGGAGAGGTCAGCATTGTCGGTGCGGCAGCGGTAGTCCTGGCAGTATGTATCTGCTTTATTCTGGATGTGAAGATCGGTATCGGTGCGATCATCGGTGCTGCAGTAGGATTTTTCTGCTGGCGACAGCTGGGAGATGGCAGTACACAGGAAAAAACCGGAGAAAAAAAGGCGGCTTTTCTGGATACAGAAGTGCTGCGTGAAAATTTCTCCATTCCGAAAAATATGCCCATTCCCTATGCCGTGCTGGATATGCGCGGCCATATCCTGATGTATAATGAACCCTTTGCACAGGCATTTCCTGAAATGGAACAGGCAGATGCAGTGGTGGATCATCTGAAAAAAGCAGGTACAGGAAAAACACAGCTGGTAGAAGTGAACGGCAGATATTACGAAGCAGTGCTGAACCAGTGCGATGTTGTGGCAGAAAACGGTGCCCTTGGCATGGTGCTGAATATGACAATGCTGGATGTAACAGCGGAAAAAGAAATGGAGAAAAAACTGGAACACAGCGAGATCGTTATCGGTATGCTGTTTCTGGATAATTACGAAGAAGTGGTCGACTCCCTGCCTGAAGACAGACAGCCTCTGCTTTCTGCAGTAGTGGACAGAAAACTGACACAGTTTGCCACAGATGCCAACGGTGTGATGCGTAAACTGGAAAAAGACAGATATATTTTCCTGCTTTCCAAAGGTGATCTGGAAGCACTGAAGGAAAAGAAATTTGATATCATGCATACCATCCGTGAAATGAGCGTTGGCGACCATATGCCTATGACAATGAGTATGGGTGTGGGTATCGGCGGCGGTTCTCTGGAAGAGGCCATGCAGTCTGCAAAAGCAGCCCTTGACCTGGCTCTGGGCCGCGGCGGTGATCAGGTTCTGATCAAAGATGGTGAAAAATATCTGTTCTATGGTGCAAAAGCCGGTGAAGTGGGCAGAAATAACCGTATCCGTTCCCGTGTAAAAGCAGACGCACTGTGGGAGCTGATGGGCGCATCTTCTTCCATTCTGGTCATGGGTCATCGCAATGCGGATCTGGATAGTCTGGGGTCCTGCATGGGTATCTGTGCCATTGCAAGGGCTATGGATAAAAAATGCCGTATCGTCATGAGCGAAGTGGGCGTAGGCGTAAAACATCTGTATGCGAATATGGCGGAAAACGGTCATTATGAAACAGCCATCATCAAAGAAGCGGAAGCCCTGAAAATGATGGATGATAAGACACTGGTCATCGTGGTGGATACCCACCGCAGCAGTATCGTGGAAAGCCCTTCTGTTCTGGAGGCAGCGAAAAAGATCGTACTGTTCGACCATCACAGAAAGAGCCCCGATGCCATCGATCATGCGGTGCTGACCTACCATGAAGCCTATGCATCTTCTACAGCCGAACTGATCACAGAAATGATCCAGCATATCGGCAAGAAGGTAAAGCTGAAATCCATCGAAGCTGATGCCCTTCTGGCAGGCATTACAGTAGATACGAAAAACTTTGCGGTGAAAACAGGTGCGATCACTTTTGAAGCAGCAGCCTTCCTGCGCCGCAATGGTGCGGACAGTATTCGTGTGCGTATGCTGTTCCAGAATGATATTGAATCTTATAAGGCAAAGGCAGCTGCAGTCAAAGATGCGGAACTGTTCCGCGACTGTATGGCAATTTCTGTCTGCCCTTCCAATGTGGAAGACTCCATGCTGGTGGCGGCGCAGACAGCCGATGACCTGATGAATGTGACAGGGATCAAGGCATCCTTTGTCTGCACGAAGGTGGGCGAGCTGGTTTATGTATCTGCCCGCAGCTTCGGCGATATCAATGTACAGAGAATTATGGAAAAACTGGGCGGCGGCGGTCACTTCACCGTTTCCGGTGCGCAGCTGAAAGACTGCACGACGGAAGAAGCGAAGGATCAGATCCGTAAAGCCATTGAAGAATATTTAGAGGAGGAAACAGTATGAAAATGATTTTATTACAGGACGTAAAGAGTGTAGGTAAAAAAGGTGACCTGGTAAATGTAAGCGAAGGTTACGCAAAAAACTTCCTGCTGCCTAAAAAATTGGGTGTGGAAGCAACAAAATCCAACCTGAACGATTATGACCTGAAACAGAAAGCAGATGCAAAACGCAAACAGGAAGAACTGGAAAAAGCACAGGCAACTGCAAAAGCACTGGAAGACAAAGTTGTTACAATCAAAGTGAAAACAGGCGGTAACGGCAAACTGTTCGGTTCTGTAACAAACAAAGAGGTTGCAGAAGAAATCATCAAGCAGACAAAACTGGATATCGACAAAAAGAAAGTATCCATCGGTGATCCTATCAAAATGCTGGGTGAAAGAACAGCAGTGATCAAACTGCACCCTAAGGTAACAGCTGAAGTGACAATCAAAATCGTTGAAGCGTAAAATGATGTAAAACCGCAGGAGGCGGATGAACATGGAACAGCAGGAAAAACAAAATGAATATTTAAGAGGTGTGCCTCCTCACGACGCAACGGCGGAACAGGCAGTCCTTGGCTCCATGTTTCTGGACAGAGAGGCAGCTTCCCTTGCGCTGGAAGTGCTGAGTGGGGAAGATTTCTATCGTCCTGACCATCGCATGGTGTTTGAGGCGGCGGAGGAACTGTATCGCACAGGTGCCCCCATCGATATCATCACTGTAAAGAATAAACTGGAAGAAAAAGGTCAGTTTGAGCAGATCGGCGGTCTTTCTTTTCTGGCAACGATCTCTGCAGCGGTGGGCAGTTCTGTCAATGTGCGCCATTATGCGGCCATTGTAGAAGAAAAATCCGTTCTGCGCCGATTGATCCGTACGGCAGGGGACATTTCCCAGAAAAGTTATGATGGGAAAGAAAATGTCAACTCCATCATGGATATGGCGGAAAAGAGCATCTTTGATATTATGCAGGGACGCCATTCCGAAGAATTCCACCATGTGCGTGATATTGCGGTGAGTGCCATTGAAAAAATTGAAGATGTTTACCGCAACAAGGGTAAACTGACAGGTGTGCCTACAGGCTTTACAGACTTTGATGCAAAAACAGCAGGTCTGCAGAAATCTGATCTGGTGCTGCTGGCGGCTCGTCCTTCCATGGGTAAGACTGCTTTTGCCCTGAACATTATTCAGAATGCGGCCATCAGACATAATGTGCCTACAGCGGTATTCTCTCTGGAAATGAGCAGAGAGCAGCTGTATAACCGTATGCTTTGCTCTGAAGCCATGCTGGATGCCCAGAAACTGAGAACAGGTGAACTGAACGAAGAAGACTGGGTGGAACTGATCCGTGCATCCGGCCCTCTGTCTGAGGCTCCTATCTATATCGACGATACACCCGGTGTAACACCTATGGAAGTACGCTCCAAGTGCCGCCGTCTGAAGGTGGAAAAAGGCCTTGGCCTGATCGTCATTGACTACCTGCAGCTGATGAGCGGTAATGGCAGAACCGATTCCCGACAGCAGGAAATTTCCGAGATTTCCCGTTCCCTGAAGGCGATTGCAAGGGAAATGGAAGCACCTGTTATTGCACTGAGCCAGCTGAGCCGCGTCTGCGAACAGCGTGCCGACCACAGACCTATGCTGTCTGACCTGCGTGAATCCGGTGCCATCGAGCAGGATGCCGACGTGGTTGCGTTCCTGTATCGTGATGAATATTATTTCCCTGATACAGAAAAGAAAAATCAGGCGGAACTGATTATCGCAACACAGAGAAATGGCCCGACAGGTACTGTAGATCTGGCTTGGATGGGTCAGTATACAAAGTTTGGCAATCTGCTGAAGAATTTCTAAAAATATGCCCTGCATTTGCGGGGCTTTTTTTA
>JAFZDV010000256.1 GCA_017560955.1 Anaerotignum sp. | reverse complement strand
TTCACATAGATCTGTTTCGCTTCTTCTCTCGCTTTTTCCAGAATCTTTTCTTTCTGCTGTTTTGTTTTTTCTTTCTGGCGTTCTACTTCTTTTTTCAGCGCTTCCGCTTCGCGGCGATATTCTTCCGCTCTTTCCTGTTCGATCCTTACAGACTTCTTGCTGATTTCCAGATCAGTGATAACATCTTCGAATTTCGCCTCATCCTGACTGATAAATTCTTTTGCAGAATCCAGAATATAATCCTGCAGGCCCAGTCGCTTGGAAATGGCAAAAGCGTTACTCTTACCGGGGATACCGATCAGCAGTTTATAAGTAGGACGCAGTGTTTCCACACTGAATTCACAGCAGGCATTTTCAACATGCTCTGTGGACAGGGCAAATACTTTCAGTTCGCTGTAGTGTGTTGTTACCGCTGTTCTGATTTCTCTTTCCAGCAGGGCTTTGATAATAGCAATAGCCAGAGCTGCACCTTCTGTAGGGTCAGTACCTGCACCAAGTTCGTCGAACAGTACCAGAGAGTTATCTGTCACCTGATCCATGATTTTTACAATGTTTGTCATGTGCGCAGAGAAAGTGGAAAGGCTCTGCTCGATACTCTGTTCATCGCCGATATCCGCAAATACATTATCAAATACTGCCAGTTCGGAATTATCAAAAGCTGGGATATGCAGACCTGCCTGACCCATCAGTGTAAACAGACCAAGTGTTTTCAGGGCAACTGTCTTACCACCTGTATTTGGACCTGTGATCAGCAGTGTTGTAAAATCCTTACCCAGATAAATATCCGTGGGCACTACTGTTTTAGGATCCAGCAGAGGATGTCTGCCTTTATGAATGTCGATATAACCTTTTGTATTAAACAGAGGCTGTGTACCATCCATGGACATGGACAGTGCCGCTTTCGCAAAGATAAAGTCCAGCTGTGTCAACAGTTCCAGATTGCCCTCAATGGAAATGGCATTGGCTGTTACCAGATCAGACAGCATCAGCAGAATCTTTTCGATTTCTTCTTTTTCCTGTGCCTGCAGTTCCTTGATTTTATTATTCAGCTGAATAACACTCAGAGGTTCCATAAACAGTGTGGAACCTGTGTTGGACTGATCGTGGATCATACCGGGGAAGGAACTTCTGTATTCCGCTTTGACAGGCACACAATATCTGTCATTTCTGATAGTGATAACGAAATCCTGCAGCATATTTCTGTATGCAGAAGAATTGATAATACCGTTCAGGTGATCTTTCACGCGGTCGTTGGAAATCTTGATTTCCTTACGAACGCTGCGGAGCCCTGCACTGGCATCATCGGAAATTTCTGTTTCAGACAGGATACATCTGCTGATTTCGTTTTCCAGTTTATCCAGAGGAATGATCAGATCAAAATATTCATCCAAACGAGGGTAAACCTCATCTTTATTTTCTTTTTTGGCATAATTTTTCACCTTGCGGCAAACATATGCAAATTCACCGATGGCCATCAGTTCCGCTACGGAAAGGATACCCGCCATAGATGCTCTCTTCAGCTGGGGTCTGATTTCCCTGAAACCGCCAAAGGAAGGAGCGCCTTTTTTCAGAGCCATTGTTGTGGCCTCTGTTGTTTCCTGCTGCCAGATGGCAATGTCACTGATCGCAGAAGAAGGACGCAGTTCTGTTGCTCTTTCCTTCGCCATAGGGGAAACCGCATAGCCCACTAATTTCTGTATGATTTTTTCATATTCTAATGTGCGTAATGCTTTTTCGTTCATAGTCTGTACTCCATATATAAAAATTTCAATATTTACCCTATAATATCATAATAGTATACCACAAAATCCGCCTTTTCACAATGTTTCAAAGGCATCTGTCTGCAAAAGTCCCTGTTTACAAGGCCATTCAAAACAGATTATAATAAATAGATATGAACATTAAAAATCCCATTGATATATAGAAAAGGTGAAATATATGAAAGTGATCATCATCGGCGGCGGTGCAGCAGGCATGATGGCTGCCCTCTCCGCAAGAGAACAGGGTGCAGATGTAACGATTCTGGAAAGACAGGCCCGTGTCGGCAAAAAGTTGCTTGCCACAGGCAACGGCCGCTGCAACCTCTCTAACACAAAACTGACATTGAAAAACTACCATGGACAGGATGCAAGATTCGCAGACTATGCCCTTTCCTCTTTCAATACAGAAAAAACACTGGAATACTTTGAACATCTGGGCCTCATTACAGTGGTAGAACCCAGCGGCAAGGTTTATCCCCTTTCCGATCAGGCAGGCAGTGTCGTGGATGTGCTCCGTCTGGCTTTGGAAGAAGCAGGCGTAGAAGTTCGTACTGCATTTGAAGTAACAGGTCTGAAAAAAGGCAAAAAAGGCGGTTTTCAGATTTCTTCCAAAGAAGAATCTCTGCAGGCAGATTCCGTGATCATCTGCTGCGGTGGTATGGCTGGTGCAAAAGTCGGCGGTACCCAGAGTGGCTATGAACTGCTGAAAAGCATGGGCCATACTATGACAAAACTGTTCCCCGTTCTGGTACAGATCAAAACAGACCCCACTTATGTAAAAGCACTGAAAGGTGTTCGTGCGGACGGCTCTGTTCTGGTGGAACGAAATGGCAAAGTGCTGGCAAAAAACGAAGGGGAAATCCAGTTTACAGATTTCGGTGTCAGCGGCCCTGCCATCTTCGAAATTTCCCGCGCCATCTCCACAGGCAAAGGCCCTATGACCATCCATCTGAATCTGATGCGCAATCTGAATCACGATGAAGTGGTTTCCATCCTGCATAACCGCAAAAAAATGATGCCTAATCAGACATTGGAAAACTTCCTGACAGGCATCCTGCATAATCGTCTGGGCAGAACCATTCTGCGTTACGCAGGCTTCGGTTTCACAGACCCCATCCACACTTTGAAATCTTCCGATATCAAGCGTATCGCCCATGCCATTCAGGATTTCGAAATCCCTGTCATTGGCGCAATGGGTTTCGATGCAGCACAGGTAACTGCAGGCGGCATCCGTACAGAAGAATTCAATCCCAAAACCATGGAAAGTTATCTTTGTCCTAACCTCTATGCAGCAGGCGAAGTACTGGATATCGATGGTGAC
>JAFZDV010000255.1 GCA_017560955.1 Anaerotignum sp. | reverse complement strand
GCCATGGAACGGGATTTGGAGAAGGTCTGTACCACCAGCAGATTATCATATTTCTTTGTTAGCGCCACACAGCTTGTACCGCCGAAATCGATATAGGCTTCATCGATAATAACGATGTTATCAGGATTAGACTTCAGAACTTCTTCGATTTCCGCCAGAGAGATTTCCATACCTGTAGGGGCATTGGGATTAGCAATGACAGCCATTCTGCCGATACCACAGTAGTCCTTATAATCCACGCCGAAATCCGTTTTCAGAGGAATTACCTTGCTGTCTACATGGTACAGGTCTGCATAAACGGGATAGAAACCATAACTGATTTCGGGATATGCCGCCCCTCTTTCACTGTCACAGAAGGCCATGAATGCAAAATTCAGGATATCATCGGAGCCATTGGAGAGGAATACATTTTTTGCTTCCACGCCATAGAGTTTCGCCAGTTTTTCCTTTAACGCCTTTCCTGTAGGGTCAGGATACAGGTTCAAGAGTTCCACTTCCGCCTGAGATACTGCCGCCAGCACTTCCGGAGAAGGCGGATAAGGAGATTCGTTGGTATTCAGTTTGACATACTGCTGATCACGGGGCTGTTCCCCGGGTGTATATGCTTCCAGCCCCGCAAAGCGAGGACTCATAAATCTGCTCATCGGATGACCTCCTTCTTCACACGAATCATTGCAGAGCGGGCATGGGCTTCCAGACCTTCTCTTCTGGCGAAGAAACCGATTTTTTCTGCCTCTGCCGCCAATGCATCCTGTGTATAGTAAGTAAAGGAAGATTTTTTGATAAAATCATCTACCCCCAGAGGGCTGGAGAATCTTGCTGTGCCGCTGGTGGGTAAGGTATGGTTCGGGCCTGCGAAATAATCGCCCAGTGCCTCGGGCGCATTTCTGCCTAAGAAGATAGACCCTGCATGGCGGATATCCGCCAGATATCTGAAGGGATCATCTACGCAGACTTCCAGATGTTCAGGGGCGATTTCGTTGGAAACCTCAATCGCCTGTTCAATGCTGTCTACGATGATGATCTTACCGTTATGATCAATGGAAACTCTTGCAATTTCTGCACGAGGAAGCAGAGGGATCTGTCTTTCCAGTTCTTCTGTCACCGCCTGTGCCAGTGCTTCACTTTCTGTTACAAGAACGGCAGATGCCATTTTGTCATGCTCTGCCTGAGAAAGCAGGTCTGCCGCTATCACAGCCGCATCGGATTTACCGTCTGCAATTACCAGAATTTCACTGGGACCTGCGATCATATCGATAGAAACCTGTCCGAAGACCTGTTTCTTTGCTTCTGCAACAAAAGCATTGCCGGGGCCAACGATTTTATCTACTCTGGGTACGGATTCTGTACCGTAAGCCAGAGCCGCTACTGCCTGTGCACCGCCGATTTTAAAAATACGGTCTACACCTGCGATTTCCGCCGCTGCAATGATATCCGCATTCAGTTTGCCGCCTTTGGCAGGTGTCACCATGCAGACTTCCTTTACACCAGCAATTTTCGCGGGGATACAGTCCATCAGGACTGTAGAAGGATAACTTGCTGTACCACCTGGCACATACAGACCAACTCTGTCCAGAGGGATGATCTTCTGGCCCAGAACCACACCGGGGCGTTCTGTGATGACAAAATCAGTGCGTTTCTGTTTTTCGTGGAAGGAACGGATATGGTCTGCCGCTTCTTTCAGGATTTCAATAAATTCTGCATCCACTTCCGCCAGTGCTGCTTTTCTTTCTTCCGCGGAAACTTCCAGCACTTCCGCCGCCGCACCGTCAAACTTTTCGCAGTAGGCTTTCAGTGCTGCATCGCCGTTTTTACGTACATCTGCAATGATTTCCGCAACTACATCCGCCACAGTGGATTTTTCTTCCTCTCTGGCAAATATCTCATCTATTTTCATATCTTTGTAAGCATAAGTCTTGATCATAGAAATTCTCCTTACAAATCCAGTTTCATAAATATGGATGCATCCATAGGACTGTCATTATAACTGGGGATCTCATAAAATCCCGCTTTCTGATAAATGGCACATGCACTTTCCAGAAAAGGCAGTGTATCCAGAAGCATATTTGAATAACCGATTTCCTTTGCATCCCCAATGATTTTTTTCACAAGAAAATCGCCGATTTTCTTTCCTCTGAAAGAAGGACGCACATACAATCGTTTCATTTCACAATTCTGCATATCGATTTTTCTCAGACCGATACAGCCTGCCAGTCTGCCTTCATAATATGCCAGATACAGTCTGCCTTCGGGCATACCGTATTTCACTTCCAGATGCTTCAGTTCTTCGTCATAATTCTGAATCGACAGGTAATCAGCAAAAGTGCTGTCCCCTTCAATCAGCATATCGGTATATTCCTTGAACAATTCGCCTACTTCCTGCGGATGGTCATAGGCATAAATCAATTTCAGTTCATCCATTTATCTTTTGTTCTCCTTGTTTTTATTTTTCGATATTTTCTGCGATCAAATCGCACATTTTTCGAATACTCTCGTTTTTGAATTTATAGCTTGCCTTATTGGCAATGAATCTGGCACTGATGGGAACGATGACTTCCTTCACTTCCAGATTATTTTCCTTCAGAGTTGTACCAGTTTCCACGATATCCACGATGACATCGGACATTTTCAGGATAGGTGCAATTTCGATAGAGCCATGCAGTTCGATGATATCGATTTCTCTGGACTGTTTTCTGTAATATTCTCTTGCAATATTGACAAACTTTGTTGCAACTCTCAGAGTGTGTTCGGAATCAGGTCTTTCGCCTTTTACCCCTGCCACACACATGCGGCATTTGCCCAAATTGGTGTCCAGCAGTTCATAAACGTCCGCGCCGGATTCGGCCAGAATGTCCTTGCCCACGATGCCGATATCGGCCGCGCCGTGCTCTACGTAGATGGCAACGTCGCTGGGTTTCACCAGGAAATACCGGATGCCGGCCTCGGGGTTTTCCACCACCAGTTTCCGG
>JAFZDV010000254.1 GCA_017560955.1 Anaerotignum sp. | reverse complement strand
TTTATAACCTTCTGCTGCACCGGGCTGCATTGCGATATAGATCGCCAGACCAACGAAAAGAACATAGAACAGAGGCATCATAACCTTATTCGCTTTTTCGATACCTTTGCCGATACCCAGCATTGTGATAGCCAGACAGATCACCAGAGCGCCGATCTGCCATGCGTTATTACCAAATGCGCTTGCCATGCCGCCAAAAGCACCTGCATAGCCGTCAACATCGGAATAAGCCAGTGTCGCACCTGTGAAAGTACCTACTGTATATTTCAGGATCCAGCCCATAACAACAGTATAACCGATTGCCATTGCCAGAGCGCCGACCATAGGGATCAGACCTAATGCTTCACCCAGTTTGCGTTTGCCTTTGTTTTCCATTGCCATACCAAAGGCATTTACGGGACCGGAACGAGCCGCACGGCCGAAGGACATTTCACCGATAACGCCTGTAGCACCGATCAGTACAACGAAAATGAAGTAGGGGATGATAAAAGAACCACCGCCATAAAGGGATACTCTTGTAGGGAACATCCAAAGGTTACCCATACCAACAGCGGAACCAATACATGCCAGAATAAAACCAAGTCTGGTAGTAAATGAATCTCGATTTTTCATAAAACTTTCTCCTTTGAAAATAAAAATACTTTGAACAGTATATCATTTTTTAGTTGGAAATAACATACCAAATATGAAAAAAATAAGGGTTTTTGCTGGTTTTTTGGAGATACACAGCATTTTTCTTTCTGGTTGAAATAAAAGGAAAACTACTATAAAATAGAAAAATAAAATGCGAAACAGAAAGTCGGTGAAGAAATGGACTTATTTGAATATAATCGTGGCCTGCAGGGAGGGAAAGATGCCCCTCTGGCCGCTCGTATGCGTCCTGTAACGCTGGAAGAGTTTGTAGGGCAGGAGCATATCGTTGGTAAGGGTAAATTGTTGTACAGAGCCATTAAAAGTGACAGACTGAGTTCTGTTATTTTCTACGGCCCTCCCGGTACAGGGAAAACAACTCTGGCAAAAATCATTGCCAATACAACAAAAAGTAAATTCAGACAGATCAACGCGACTACGGCTGGCATCAAGGATATTAAAGAAACGGTAGAAGATGCGAAAGCAGACCTTGGGATGTATGGCTCGAAAACGATTCTGTTTATCGACGAAATTCATCGCTTCAACAAAAGTCAGCAGGACGCTTTATTGCCCCACGTGGAAGATGGCACGCTGATCCTGATCGGTGCAACCACAGAAAACCCCTATTTCGAGGTAAATAAGGCTCTGGTTTCCCGTTCTATCGTTTTTGAACTGCGTCAGCTGGAAGATAAGGATATCAGACAATTGTTGCAGCGCTCTCTGACAGATGTAGAAAAGGGGATGGGCGCATATAATGCCAGAATGGATGAGGATGCCCTTGCTTTTCTTGCCAATACTGCTAACGGTGACGCCAGAACAGCACTGAATGCATTGGAACTGGCAGTTCTGACAACAGATCCATCTGCGGATGGCAGTATCCATATCACTTTCGAAGAGGCGCAGGAATGTATCCAGAAGCGAGCACTGAATTATGATAAGGATGGAGATAATCATTACGATACTATTTCTGCTTTTATCAAGAGTATGCGTGGTTCTGATCCCGATGCAGCCCTGTATTATCTTGCAAAAATGATTTATGCAGGGGAAGACCCGAAATTTATTGCCAGAAGAGTTGTCATCTGTGCATCGGAGGATGTGGGGAATGCAGACCCCCATGCTTTACAGGTGGCTGTTGCTGCAATGGAAGCAGTGAACTTTATCGGTATGCCCGAAGGTCGTATTCCTCTGGCGCAGGCGGTTTCCTATGTGGCCTGTGCACCAAAGAGCAATGCGGCATATCTGGGTATTGATAAAGCATTGAGTGATGTCAGAAATATTCGTATCCGTACGGTTCCTCCTCATCTGAAGGATGCCCATTACAGCGGCGCAAAGGAACTGGAACACGGTATCGGCTATAAATATGCCCATGACTATCCCGGTCATTATGTGGAACAGCAGTATTTGCCTGATGAACTTGTGGGTACTGTATACTATGCACCGACAGATAATGGTATCGAACGCCGTATCAAAGAGCATCTGCGTCGTCTGAAAGGGGAATAAAGCGGATTTTTATCGTTTTATCCTTGACTTTCGAATTCGTTGTGATAAAATTGATTTGTTATGAATATTGAACGACTGTGAAGATGTAAAGTATGCAGTGAAACTGCCCCAGAGAGAGCGTTCCTAGGCTGGAAGAATGCTTGGTGAGAGAAATTGCAGAAGTTCCCATCGGAGTCGGCTTCCTGAACCAATAGTAGGGAAGTCCGTTTCATGCACGTTACGCATTAGAGTGCCTGTGATAGCAGGAATTTGGGTGGTACCGCGAGCCTTCGTCCCTTTGTGTGACGGAGGCTTTTTTATTTAGCATGAAACTATATTACATTCAAATATGAGAGGAGAAGAAACAATGAAGGATAAGTTGAAACTGATCCAGGAAAAGGCACTGGCAGCATTCCAGGAAGCCAAAGAAATCAAAGACATTGACGAGCTGAAAGTAAAATTCCTCGGCAAAAAAGGTGAACTGACAGCCATTCTGAAAGAAATGGGTAAACTGTCTGCGGAAGAAAGACCCGTAATCGGTCAGCTGGCAAACGAAGTAAGAGCTGAAATCGAAAAAATGCTGGATGAAAGCAAAAAACGTCTGGAAGCAGCAGAAATGGCAGCTCGTCTGGAAAATGAAAAAATCGACGTAACAATGCCAGGTAAAGAAAGACCTGAAGGTCACAAACATCCCATGAGCATCGTTATCGATGAAATCAATAATATCTTCATGGGCATGGGCTATGAAGTAGTAGACGGTCCCGAAGTAGAAAAAGACTACTACAACTTCGAAGCACTGAATATCCCTGCAAACCATCCTGCAAAAGACGAACAGGATACATTCTATATCAACGGCGATATCCTGCTGAGAACACAGACATCCCCCGTACAGGTTCGTACAATGGAAAAAGGAAAACTGCCTATCCGTATGGTATGTCCCGGTGCTGTATATCGTTCTGACGAAGTTGACGCAACACATTCCCCTGTATTCCACCAGCTGGAAGGCATGGTAATCGATAAAGGCGTAACAATGGGCGACCTGAAAGGTGCTCTGGAAGTATTTGCGAAAGAACTGTTTGGTGAAAATACAAAAGTTCGTTTCCGTCCTCATCACTTCCCC
>JAFZDV010000253.1 GCA_017560955.1 Anaerotignum sp. | reverse complement strand
TTCAGGATGCAGAAATCTTCTGCAGTCTGTTTTTCAAAGACTCTTTCCTTCATGGCAATGTAAACTTCCATTGTTTTATGTCTGTTCAGATGGTCAGGTGTGATGTTCAGCACCGCAGAGATATGGGGGTGGAATTCTTTTGCCTTTTCCATCTGGAAGCTGCTGATTTCCGCAACTACCCAGTCTTTTTCTGTCAGGCGTTCCACTTCATCGCTGTAAGGGATACCGATGTTACCTACCACAGCAGTATTGCCGTAAACAGCCTTCATGATTTCGCCTGTCAGAGTTGTTGTTGTTGTTTTGCCGTTTGTGCCTGTGATTGCAGTGATAGGGCATTTTGTCAGTGTGTATGCCAGTTCCACTTCACTGACCACAGATACACCTGCTGCTTCTGCCGCCAGAATAAAAGGCAGATCACAGGGGATGCCGGGGCTCAGAACGATGATGTCCTGTTCACAGGCAATATCGTCAGGGTTTGCGCCTGTGTACAGCACAATACCCTCATTTTCCAGATTCAGTACATCCGCAGCGATATCTTTTCTTTTTTTCATATCCTGCAGTGTTACTTCCGCACCCAGTCTTTTCAGCAGTTTTGCTGCAGCGATACCGCTTTTCGCCATACCGCAGACCAATGCTTTTTTACCATTGTATTCCACAATTCATTCCTTCTTTCCAGTTTCCTATTACAGGAACATATATTTACAGCCTAAGAAGCCAACCAGACACAGCAGCGCTGTAGCCACATAGAACAGAGTAACAACCTTTGTTTCTCTCCAGCCGCATTTTTCCAGATGATGATGGAAGGGCGCCATTTTGAACAGGCGTCTGCCTTCGCCATATTTTTTCTTTGTCAGTTTGAACCAGCCAACCTGCAGCATAACTGTAATGGATTCCCACAGATAGATGAAACCAACAATTACGATGAAGATAGGCATTTTCAGGATAAACGCTGTTGCCGCCACAAAGCCGCCCAGCGCCAGAGAGCCTGTATCACCCATAAATACCTTCGCAGGGTAAGAGTTGAAGATCAGGAAAGCCAGCAGGCCACCTGCGATCGCACCGCAGACAGGAGAAATTGTGCTGCCTGCCGCCCATGCAACGATCATGAAGAAGGATGCCACCAGCAGAGTTACACCGCCGGCCAGACCATCCAGACCATCTGTCAGGTTTACGCCGTTTACTGTACCCAGAACTGCCACAAACAGGAAAGGTACAAACAGGATCCCCAGATCCAGCATGAAGCCGTTTGTAAAAGGCACATAAATTTCTGTACCGATACCGCTTTTCAGGATATATGCACAGAACAGGCCTGTTACGATCAGCTGCAGCAGCAGTTTCTGATATGCTCTCAGACCCAGAGAACGTTTTTTCACAACTTTGATATAGTCATCCAGAAAACCAATCAGACCATAGCACAGTGTCATCAGCATGATGGCTGCACCGTCCATATTTCCTTTCAGGAAGAAAAAGCTTGTGATAACAAATGCCAGCAGGAAAGCTACACCACCCATAGTAGGTGTGCCCTGTTTTGCCAGATGTGTTTCAGGGCCGTCATCACGGACATTCTGACCAAATTTCAGTTTTCTCAACATAGGAATCACGATTGGACATAAGATGACACCAATCACGAAAGATATGATAATGGCATAGACTGCCTGTTCCAAAGAACCCACTTTAGTTCACTCCTTGCAATTTTGCTACTGTTTTTTCGAATTCTCTGCTACGGGATGCTTTCAGAAGGATCGTGTCGCCTTCCTTCAGTGTAGGCATACCTTTTTCCCAGAATTCTTCCTGTGTTTCCATGTAATATACTTCCTGCATGCCTGCTTTTTTCGCCGCGTCCGCCATATGATCACAGAAATCGCCGATGCAGTACAGCACATCGATGCCTTTTTCTGCTGCATGGGCACCTACTTCACGATGACCTTCTTCGGCATAATCGCCCAGTTCACCCATGAAGCCCAGCATGGCAATTTTTCTGCCTTCCGCATTGGCAAGGATATCGATAGATGCCTTACAGGATACGGGATTGGAATTATATACGTCATTCAGAATGGTGATACCATCTTTTGTTGTTTCGATGCTCATTCTGTTTTTTGTTGCCTTGAATGTTTCGATACCGACTTTCACCTGTTCCAATGTCAGGCCCAGTTCCACACCCACTGCCGCTGCAGACAGGGCATTCAGAACCATATGCACACCGGGGATGGGAACATCCACGCGGATATCACCGATAGGTGTATGGATCGTACATGCTGTTTTTTCCAGACCGATCTGTTCAATTTCATCGGCATAGAAATCCTTTTTATTTTCAATGCCAAACCATATTGTTTTCTGCGGCAGTTTGCCTTCCAGTGTCTGCAGCATATCGTTGTCTGCATTCAGGATCGCAACACCACTTTCATCCATATGGCCCAGCATTTCACATTTCGCTTTCAGGATACCTTCTCTGCTGCCCAGGTGCTCGATGTGGGCAACACCAACATTGGAAATCACGCCAATGTGAGGACGAACTGCCTTTGCAATTCTATCGATCTCACCGAAATGATTCATGCCCATTTCAATAACTGCCGCTTCATGATGTTCTTCAATGCGGAACATTGTCAGAGGCACACCTACTTCATTATTGTAATTGCCCTGTGTCCACAGAGTATTATATTTCTGAGAAACCACAGAGGCGATCATGTCTTTTGTTGTTGTTTTACCTACACTGCCTGTCACACCGATATAAGGGATATCAAACAGATCTCTGTAGTATGCTGTCAGATCCAGCAGAGCTTTGCCTGTATCAGGTACCAGCAGAACAACAGCACCATTTTTCGGTGCAACCACTTTCTGGCTCAGACATGCTGTTACACCATTTTCAAAACACTGAGGCAGGAAATCATGGCCATCTCTCACTTCACCGATACGTGCAACGAAAAGTACGCCTTCCTTTGTTTCTCTGGAATCCTGTGTTACATACCAGATTTCCTTTTCCAGTGCTTCTTCCATATCTCCCAGAGCGATCATCTGAGCACCTGTTGCCTTGATGATTTCTCTTACTTTCAGTTTCTTCATGCTAAATCCTCCCCAAAGGCTTTCTGCACTTCCTCCATATCATCGAAATGAATGGTTTCGTTGGCAAAAATCTGATAATTTTCATGACCTTTGCCTGCGATCAGGATCACATCGCCTTCGCCTGCCATTTCTACAGCACGGTTGATGGCTTCTCTTCTGTCCACGATTTTTTCATAAGGACAGTCTGTTCTTTTCACGCCTTCTTCCACATCAGCCAGAATCGCTGCAGGGTCTTCTGTTCTGGGGTTATCGGAAGTGATGATGCAGTAACCTGCCAGTTTGCCGCCGATCTCACCCATAATGGGGCGTTTTGTTCTGTCTCTGTCGCCGCCGCAGCCAAATACTGCGATCAATTTGCCTTTTACAAATTCATTGGCTGTATTCAGTACATTTTCCAGACCGTCTGGTGTGTGGGCATAGTCAACAACAGCCAGCGCGCCTTTTTTGCTGCGTACAGACTGGAATCTGCCGGAAACACCAGGGTTTTCTGTCAGACCTGCAACCACATCTTCAATACCAATGCCCAGCTGCAGGCAGGCACCTGCCGCACCCAGCGCATTATATACGCTGAATCTGCCGGGAGTTGCCAGTTTTACAGCATATTTCTGACCTTTCCAGACCATATCAAAGGCTGTGCCTTCTGCAGTGATGTCGATATTTTCCGCCATCAGGTCCGCCTGTGTGTCTACGCCGATAGTCAGCACTTCACCAGCACTTTTTTCTTTCATATATGCACCGGCAGCATCGTCCATATTGATAACGCTTTTCGCCGCTCTTTCAAAGAGCATGCCTTTTGCCGCCTTGTAGTTTTCCATTGTGATGTGATAATCCAGATGGTCCTGTGTCAGGTTTGTAAAGATGGCAACATCAAAAGCAATACCATCAACTCTGTGCAGATCCAGAGAGTGAGAAGAAACTTCCATCACCACATCTGTCACATCTTCTTCCTTCATCTGACGGAACAGCGCCTGCAGTTCCTTGGATTCGGGTGTTGTTCTTTCTGCTTTCAGAATCTTGTCACCGATTCTGTTTTCAATCGTACCAACGATACCCACTTTGCCGCCCACTCTGTCCAGAATGGATTTCATCAGATAAGTTGTAGATGTTTTACCGTTTGTACCTGTTACACCAATGGCATGCATTTCTCTGGAAGGATGACCATACAGATTCGCAGATACCACCGCCAGTGCCTTACGGTTGTTTTCTGTCACGATAACAGTTACATTCTCAGGCACATTTTCTACTTCGTGTTCACACAGAAGCGCCGCTGCACCCTTTTCCACCGCCATGGGAATATATTTGTGGCCGTCTGTCTGGAATCCTGTGATGCAGACAAACAGGCTGTCTTTTTCTACCTTACGGGAATCATACTGGATATCGGAAATTTCCAGTTCGGCATTTCCCTGCTGTACTTCATAAGAAATACCTTCTAAAAGCTGTTTCAGTTTCACTTTGCCAGCCTCCTTTCTGAATATGGCATGGGAATACTATCCCACAATAAACCACAGTACATTATAGCACAAACAAGCCGTAAACCCAAGGTTTTTCCGCATCTTTTCCAGAAAAATACAACAATTTTCTACCTCAAATGCAGTA
>JAFZDV010000252.1 GCA_017560955.1 Anaerotignum sp. | reverse complement strand
TCTCCCAGCCTGCTGAAACCTGTCACTGACTTTGCCCGTTCTCTGGGAGGACTTGAACTGTTTTACTATGATGACCGTACATTCATGTGTGAAAAATTAACGGATGAGGTGGCGGAGTATTGCAGTATGATGAAAACATCCCCCAATCTGATCAATGACCCTACGGATTATGACGGAGAACTGACAAAATGCCTGTTCAGCGGCCCCAGAGAAAAACTGGAACAGGTGAAACACTTTGCAAAGGAACTGCTGGGCGATCAGGTAAATCTCTTTTATTCCAGCGAAACCTATATGGAGTTTGTCATCAACGGTGTGGATAAGGGATCTGCTCTGGAGGCAACAGCGAAAGAGGCTGGTGTGGAATTGAAAGATACCATTGCTATCGGGGATGGCGATAATGACCTGCCCATGATTCTGAAAGCAGGATTAGGCGTTGCCATGAAAAATGGCGAAGCTCATGTAAAGGCCGCCGCTGATTATGTAACTGAACGCACGGCGGAAGAACATGGTGTGGCAGAGGTTCTGGAAAAATTCATATTATAATGTAGAAATAAAAAAGGATGTCGATAGTTCGACATCCTTACTTTTTTAGGGGTAGCCCGACACCAGGGGAGATATCGGGCTATGGGGTGTGCGAGACACCCCGGGGCATATTGTGGTACAAGGAAAAGGGGTTTCTTGTACAGATAATAGTATACAATATGAGCGGATGCTCATTAAAGTGGAAAAGATTAAAAAATGATTAGAAAAGATAAGGATTTTGTCAATTTGTAAAAAAATGGTGGGGCAGAATCGTCCCAAACCTGTGAAAAATAGGGCTTGCAAATTCTTTTGAATATGTTATAATGCTCTTATCGTGGACAAATATCCACTATATGAAAAATGGCGATGGCAATAGCCTGAAGGAAAGCTAAATTTTCGAAAACTTCTCCAGAGAGTCGGTGGTTGGTGCGAACCGATGAAGGATAGGAAATGTTCCACTTTCCAAGCTGCCGATGAAAGTCGGAAGGGTAAGCCCTTTATAGCTGTTCAAGAGGTCCGAAAGAATTCGGGCAATCTGGGTGGCAACGCGGGAAATATACTCTCGTCCCTATAGTAAATGGGACGAGAGTTTTTTATTTTAAAAATTCCGACCCAAGGAAAATCATTTATTTTTTAAGGAGGTCTTGAAATGTTAGACATCAAATTTGTAAGAGAAAACCCTGAAGTGGTAAAAGAAAACATCCGTAAAAAATTCCAGGATCAGAAACTGCCTCTGGTAGACGAAGTTCTGGAACTGGATAAAGAAAACAGAGCGATCAAACAGGAAGTTGAAGCTCTGCGTGCAGAAAGAAATAAACTGTCCAAACAGATCGGCGGTCTGATGGCAAAAGGCGAAAAAGAAGAAGCTGAAAAAGTAAAAGCTGTGATCGCTGCTGACGCTGCAAGAACAGAAGAACTGACAGTAAAAGAAAAAGAAGTTGAAGAAAGAATCAAAGTGATCATGATGACAATCCCTAACATCATCGATCCTACAGTTCCCATCGGTAAAGACGACAGCGAAAACGTAGAAAATGAAAAATTCGGCGAACCCGTTGTTCCTGATTTCGAAGTTCCTTACCACACAGACATCATGGAATCCTTCGACGGTATCGATCTGGATTCCGCAAGAAAAGTAGCTGGTAACGGCTTCTACTACCTGATGGGCGATATCGCTAGACTGCACTCCGCAGTTCTGACATACGCTAGAGATTTCATGATCGACAGAGGCTTCAGATATGTAATCCCTCCTTTCATGATCCGTGCAAACGTTGTAACAGGCGTAATGAGCTTTGCTGAAATGGAAAACATGATGTACAAAATCGAAGGTGAAGACCTGTATCTGATCGGTACATCCGAACACTCCATGATCGGTAAATTCATCGATACACAGAACAAAGCAGAAGATCTGCCTCAGGCTCTGACATCCTACAGCCCTTGCTTCCGTAAAGAAAAAGGCGCTCACGGTATCGAAGAAAGAGGCGTTTACAGAATCCACCAGTTCGAAAAACAGGAAATGATCGTTGTATGTAACCCCGAAGAAGCACCCATGTGGTACGATAAACTGTGGCAGAACACAGTAGACCTGTTCCGTTCCATGGATATTCCCGTAAGAACACTGGAATGCTGCTCCGGCGACCTGGCTGACCTGAAAGTAAAATCCTGCGACGTTGAAGCATGGTCTCCCAGACAGAAAAAATACTTCGAAGTTGGTTCCTGCTCCAACCTGGGCGATGCACAGGCAAGAAGACTGGGTATCCGTGTTCAGAACGCAGAAGGCAAAAAATACTTCGCTTACACACTGAACAACACAGTAGCAGCTCCTCCTCGTATGCTGATCGCATTCCTGGAAAACAACCTGCAGGCTGATGGCACAGTGAAAATCCCCGAAGTTCTGTGGCCTTACATGGGCGGTACAAAAGTACTGGTTCCTACTAAAAAGTAAGATAATATGACTTTTTTATCCCTCATCCTCGGATGGGGGATTTTTTTATCGACTGTTGTAGTGTAGGTCTGTGTTTGATAAAATATATCTAATAGATAAATTTGAATTTATGGAGGTGTGCTTTTTGTGTGTTCAAACTATATTGGTGATTCTTGGGATGTAATAACAGAAAATACAAATGGAACATACCTCGATTTTTCTGTAAATACAAATTTATTGGGATTACCCAAAAC
>JAFZDV010000251.1 GCA_017560955.1 Anaerotignum sp. | reverse complement strand
GACGAGATGGACAGAAGTATAAACAGATCTGTGCCTGTGCAAAACTGCAAGCAGTTTTCAGGCGACAGCCTGTTTTCCTCGACGGAAGTAAATTCCGTCTGTGGATTCCAGTTGGGAAACTCGTTGTTTCCCAAACCCTTCAGTAAAAGAAAAGGCATCCCGAAAGGGATGCCTTATTTTTATTTCTGAAAGAATATTTTATTTGTTTCCAGCACATTTTTATGTACGACATCTCTGGGTTCAAAATGCATGATCTTACATACAAGCTGCAGGGCAGTACCCATACCGAATACGGAAATGATCGTACCAATACCCACAGGGCCGCCTAAGAGCCAGCCAATCAGAAGAGCGATGCCTACCATGAAAGTCTGTACCACGCCAATGGGGGTTCTGGGGAAACGCTTACCGAGAGCAATCAGCAGGGAGTCACGAGGACCGCAGCCCTGTGCCGCATCCATGTAAAAATACTGGCCGTATCCCATGATAAGCAGACCGATAATGACCATAGCACAGCTGACTGCAACATTATCACTGACAGGTACCAGTTTCAGGTAGCCGATCCAGTCTACATAGTTACCGACCAGCAGGGCATCCAGAATAGTGCCGTAGCCGATTTTTTCCTTCAGCAGGATATCGATGATCAGAATGATAATACTGATGACGGTATGCACGATGCCGTAACTATAGCCTACTTTGGCGGAAACGCCCATGGACAGACAGTCCCATGGAGCCAGACCGATGTTTGCCTGAATGGTCAGATATACGCCGATGGAGAAAATGAAAAGCCCCAGCGCGGATTTCAGTATTTCTTTTATGATTTGAGATTTTGTCTGCATAAGAATCTCCTCTGTTTATTTGGAAATCAGATTTTATTTGCTTTCTCAATTCTAATACTTTACAGATCACATTTCAATAAAAGTTTATCCAGCAGGATAGATGAAGGCTGTTTTGGGGCAGACTAAGGGAAAAAGAGAAAGAGGTGGCAATGTGGCTGTGGTGGAAAAATATATGCCCCGATGCAGGATCTTCCTGCTGGATGGTGAAAAATTTCGGACAAACCTGCTGATTTTGTTCTTTGATCTGCCCCTGAAACGGGAAACGGCAACAAAAACGGCATTGCTGGCAGAAGTGCTGAAGAAAACAGAGTGGCAGCAGGCGGTAAAACAGGCAGAAGAAATGTATGGGGCTTTGTGGGATATTTCTGTAGTGAAAAAAGGCGACAGGCAGTTATTATTGTTTTCATTGGAAACTCTGCAGAAGGTTGAGATGGGAGAAGCGCTTTCTTTTTTGCGGGAGCGAATTTTGCAGCCGTTGGAAAAGAGTGGATTTACGAAAGAAATCGTAGAAAGACAAAAAGAATTTTTACGGCGAAAACTGGAAAGCAGACAGGACGACAAAAGGGCATTTGCACAGAAACGCATTGCGGAGGAAACAGCCGAAGGCACAGATTATAGCATTTCCGCCGATGGTTATGCGGAAGATCTGGAAGATATTACGGAAAAAGGACTTTTTCATTGGTATCAGAAAATCGTAACACAGTCAGAAGTAAAGGTTTTCTTCTGCGGAGAGAAAGGAGAAAAAGGGGAACTTCTTTCTCTGCGGCAGGATTTTTCAGGAAAGGTTTCATGGAAAGAGCTGGGTGAGAAAGAACAGTCAAAAAATGGACCTCGTTTTCTGCAGGAAAAAATTTTGGCGGAACAGGCGAGATTGTGCATGGGTTTTTCTGCAGATATGGAAAATGGATGCCGACAGGCGGCAATGCTGCTGTTAAATCACCTTCTGGGCGGCAGTTCTGATTCTTTACTGTTTCAGAAAATACGGGAAGAAGAAGGACTTTGTTATGATGTGAAGTCCTATCTGGAGCCGATGATGCCCTATCTGTTCATACAGGCAGGTATCCGAGAGGAGGATGCTAAAAAGACGGGAAAATTCATTCTGCAATGCATCGAACAGCTGAAAACAGAGGGCGTTTCCGAAGAAAAACTGCAGCAGGCAAAAGAAAATATCCTGCGTGGATATGATGGGATAAGTGACAACTCGTGGGCGATGGTGGATTTTCTGACGGAACAGGTGCTGCGGGAAAGGCCTCTTACTACAGAAAAACTTTTGCGGCAGATCGAACGAACAGAAGTCGAAGATATCAGACGGGCGGCTCTGCATCTGGAATTACAGGTCGTTTATCTTTTGGGCGGAAAGGAGGAGGCGAAGGATGGGAAATGAAAAATATCAGAAGGGAAAAACGAAAAATGGTCTGCAGTATTATATTCTGCCGCAAAAGGATTTTGGGGACAAAATGGCGGCGATCGTGGTGAAAAGAGGGGCAAATCATATTTTCTGGAAAGGGGAATATGGTGAAAATATCACTTTTCCTGCAGGCACCGCCCACTTTATTGAGCATAAACTGTTTCAGCAGGAATGGGGGGATGCTTTCGTAGCCTTCAGCCAGAATGGTGCTTCTGCCAATGCTTTCACGGATGGGGATAAAACCGTTTACTATTTTACCTGTCGGGATAAATTTATGGAAAATCTGCATCTCCTTCTGGACTTTGTGCAGAATCCGTATTTTACAGAAGAAGATACGGAGCAGGAAAAAAGCATCATCCAAAGTGAGATTTCCATGTATGCTGATGACCCTGCGTGGGCGGTGTATGGTCAGATGCTGGAAATGATGTATGAAAATCATCCAGTTCGAAATGCTGTGGCAGGTACGGCGGAAACGGTGGAGAAAGTGACTGCGGAAATATTGCAGAAAGCCTATGAGGCATATTATACGACAGAAAATATGATTCTGATCTGTACGGGGGATGTTCCTGTGAAACAGATCCGAATGACGGCAGAAAAGGTGCAGAGGCGTCAGAGTGATATGCGTGTTTATTTTCCCATGGAGAAGAATAGTATTCTGGAGAAATATCGGGAGAAGAAAATGGGGCTATCCCGTCCCTGTTTTCAGATAGGACTCAAATTTCAACCTGTGCCAAAGGATAAATGGCTGCAGACCCGTATTGCTATGGGGTTTTTACTGGAATTACTGGCAGGAGAAAGCAGTTCCTTTTTTCAGCAGGCCTATGAAAGAAATTT
The DNA here is from genome assembly GCA_017560955.1 of Anaerotignum sp. Taxonomy (GTDB): domain Bacteria; phylum Bacillota; class Clostridia; order Lachnospirales; family Anaerotignaceae; genus Anaerotignum_A. Next base: position 6,390 of record JAFZDV010000251.1, on the reverse strand, counting down.
TCTGGATGAACCTATGGGGACAGCCTTTTTCTGCGGCGAAGGGTATGCCTTTGCTGCTTTTTCGGGAACGGGAGAACAGCCCGAGGAAACGGCAGAACTATTGACACAGGAAATGAAAAAACTGCAGAAAAATGGTCTGTCCCAGGAAGATTTTTCTCGTATCCGTAAAAAAATGCTGGGCAGATTCCTGCGTCGCATGGATTCGCCTGTCAGTCTTTGCATGGGACAGATCGAATGGGCAATGATGGAGAAAACGGCGGCTGATGTGCTGCACTGCATCAAGACTTTGCCCTTGGCAGAGGCGGAAAAACTGTTGCAAAATGCCTTCTCGCCAGATACAATGGTATTATCTGTGATCAGATGAATTTCTGATAGAAAGAAGGAAAAAGAATGCCTGATATCTGGTTTCCCCATCTGGGGATCGAAATAGAAAAACTCAGCCGTGTGGCTTTTACGGTGATGGGGAAAGATGTTTACTGGTATGGTATTTTCATCGGCCTCGGGGTCATTTTTGGCGTGATTTTTGCCATGCTTGAAGCGAAACGTACCAAGCAGGACCCTGACCTGTATGTGGATTTTGTGATTTATGCGCTGATTGCGGCGATCATTGGTGCAAGGCTGTATTATGTGGCCTTTTCCTGGGATTATTACAGTATGAATCCTGCGAAGATTTTTGCCCTCAGAGAAGGCGGTCTGGCCATCTACGGCGGCATTATTGGCGCGGTGATCACAGCTGTCGTATATTGTAAAAAGAAAAAAGTGGATTTCTGGCTGCTGGCGGACACAGCCTGTCCCTCCATTGCCTTTGGGCAGATGATGGGCAGATGGGGCAATTTCTTCAACAGAGAAGCCTTTGGCGGCTTTACAGACGGAGCCTTTGCCATGCGCCTGCGACTGGATCAGGTAAGAGCAGGGGATGTATCTCAGCAGGTCATGGAAAATATTATGAATTTCGGTGGTGTGGATTATATTCAGGTGCATCCTACATTTCTGTATGAGTCCCTGTGGAATCTGACACTGTTCCTGCTGCTGGTGCTGTATCGCCCGAAAAAGAAATTCGGCGGACAGATTTTTGGTCTGTATTTCCTTGGCTATGCCTTGGGCAGAGTCTGGATCGAAGGGCTCAGAACAGACCAGCTGATGATCGGTGGTTTTGCGGTGAGCCAGCTGCTTTCTGCAGGCATTATCGTGGCGGCTGTGGCATTCCTCATCTGGAAAGGCAAGAAAGAAAAAACAGCGGAATAATTTTGAAAGTATTGCCTCTGCTATGCAGGGGCATCATTTACATAGATGGAGTGAAAAAGAATGGTTTTATTAACAGCAGAAAATATCAGAAAAAGTTATGGCACAAGGGTGATTTTCGATGATATTTCCTTCAGCATTCACGAAGGGGATAAAATCGGTGTCATCGGTGTCAATGGTACAGGCAAGTCCACATTACTGAAAATCATCGCAGGGGTGGATCAGGCAGACAGCGGCACCATTATCACCATGAATGGTATGCGTATCGGTTATCTTTCTCAGAATCCTCTGTTTGTAGATGGCACAACTGTGCTGCAGCAGGTGTTCCGCGGAGAAAATCCCCAGCTGGCACTGGTGCGTGATTATGAAGAAACGATGGCGGCTCTGGCAAAAACGCCTGAAGATGAAAAACTGGTGCGAAAGGCGGCAGAACTGGCAGAAAAAATGGATAAGGCGGAGGCATGGTCTCTGGAAAGCGAAGCAAAAACCATCCTGACAAAACTGGGTATCTCTGATTTTGAACAGAAGGTAGAAACCCTGTCTGGTGGTCAGAAAAAGAGAGTGGCACTGGCAGCGGCACTGATTGCGCCTGTTGACCTCCTGATTCTGGACGAACCTACCAACCATATCGATAACGATACCGTTGACTGGCTGGAAAAACATCTGGAAAAATACTCCAAAGCCCTGCTGATGGTAACCCATGACAGATATTTCCTTGACCGTGTTGCCAACCGTACACTGGAACTGGAAAAAGCAAAAATCTATTCTTATCAGGCGAATTATTCCAAATATCTGGAAATGAAGGCAGAAAGAGAAGAACTGATCGCTGCTGGTGAGCGCAAAAGACAGAACTTCCTGCGTACAGAACTGGAATGGGTACGCCGTGGTGCAAAAGCAAGAACGACAAAACAGAAAGCCAGACTGGAACGATTCGAAGAAATTTCCTCTATCCGTGCGCCTGAAGAAAAGCAGAGTGTAGAACTGTCTTCTGTTGGCAGCAGACTGGGCAAGAAGACCATCGAACTGGAAAATGTATGCAAAGCCTATGATGGTAAAACATATATCAGAGATTTCAGCTATATCATCCTCAGAGATGACCGTGTGGGCATCATTGGTGACAATGGCTGCGGTAAATCTACACTGATGAACATGATGACAGGTAAACTGCAGCCTGACAGCGGCTCTGTTGTCCATGGTGAAACCGTAAAAATCGGTGTATTTGCCCAGGAAAATGTGGATATGGATGAAAATCAGCGCGTGATCGATTATATCCGTGACGAAGCGGAAATCATCCGTACTGCAGATGGTCATATCACTGCATCTCAGATGCTGGACAGATTCCTCTTCCCTCCTTCCATGCAGAGAGGCCCTATTTCCATCCTTTCCGGCGGTGAAAGAAGAAGACTGTATCTGTGCCGTGTGCTGATGGGCGCACCCAACATCCTTTTCCTGGACGAACCTACCAACGATCTGGATATTGAAACACTGATGATTCTGGAGGATTATCTGGAACACTTCAATGGTGCTGTTGTGGCAGTTTCCCACGACAGATACTTCCTGGATAAGACCATGGGCAGAATCTTTGCATTCCTTGGTAATGGCATGATCAAACAGTATGAAGGCGGTTATTCCGACTGCAAGGCCGCAAGGGAAAGAGAAATGCCTGCTTTTGAAGAAAAAGCAGTGAAAGTAAAAAAAGAGGAAACACCTAAAGAAAAATCCGCCGGCCCTATCAAGAAAATGAGTTATAAAGACCAGCGTGAATATGATACCATTGGCGATGAAATTGCCAAGCTGGAAGAAAAAATTGAAAAAATTGATGCAGATATGGCGGCCTGTGCCACAGACTTCACTCGCCTGCAGGAACTTTCTGCAGAAAAGGAAAAACTGGAAGAAAAACTGGAAGAACGCATGGAACGCTGGATGGAACTGAGCGAACTGGCAGAAGAAATCGAACGAAACAAAGCGTAATTTGACAGAAAATATTGTTTCTTGATATAATCAATTATTATATCAAAATATTTTTAGGTAAAGATTTGGAGTGTGATGACCGTGGACGGTAGTCCTGTGTTGATTTTTTTGTTGATTATTTTAGTTTGTGGCTCTGCGTTTTTCTCGGCATCCGAAACAGCGCTGACGTCTTTGAGTAAGATCCGTCTGCGTAATATGGTGGATGAGAATATCAAAAATGCAGACATCATTGCAAAACTGGTGGAAGACCCGAATCGACTTTTGAGTTCTATTCTGGTTGGTAACAACCTGGTAAACAATGGTGCCTCCGCGCTGACAACAGCATTGGCCATTCAGATGTTTGGTGGCGATGCGGAAAGCGGTGCAGGTATTGCAACGATCATTATTACGATCATTATCCTGATTTTCGGGGAAATCACTCCGAAAACTGTAGCGGCGCAGAAGGCAGAAAAAGTTGCGCTTGTAGTGTGTAAAATCGTTAATTTCTGTGTAACGATCTTCAAGCCTGTTGTTGCAGTGCTGAATGTTGTTACAGGTGCGCTGACTCGCCTGTTTGGCTGTATCCCCGGGGAAAAGGTTCCTCTCATTACAGCAGCAGAACTGAAAACGATGGTGAATGTCAGCCATGAAGAAGGTCTTCTGGAACTGGATGAAAGAACCATGATCAATAACGTATTTGATTTTGGTGATTCCAAGGCGAAAGATGTTATGACACCCAGAACAGATATCATTGCCGTACCTTTGGATGTAACATATGACGAATATGTGCATATGGTGAAAAACGAAGGTTTCTCCCGTATCCCTGTGTACGGAGAAGATCTGGATGATATCGTTGGTATCCTGTATGTAAAAGATATTTTCTTCCTGGATGAGGATGAGTTTTCTGCAGAAACCTTTATGCGTGAACCACTGTTCACTTACGAAAGCAAACCCATTGCAGAACTTCTGGCAGAAATGAAGAACAGCCGTCTGGGGGTTGCTATCGTTCTGGATGAATATGGCGGTACTTCCGGTCTGGTGACCATGGAAGATATGGTCGAAGAAATTGTCGGCGATATTGAAGATGAATATGATGATGACGAAGAAGAAATCGAATTCATCAAGGAAAATGAATTTGTTGTAGACGGCAGTACCCGTCTGGAAGACTTCAACGAAATGGTGGGTACAGAACTTTACTGTGCCGAAGTAGATACCATTGCAGGCTATATCCTTGTGAAACTGGGCAACTTCCCTGTGGTAGGTCAGGAACTGGAAACAGACGGACTGAAAATCGTTGTGGAAGAAATGGAAAAACGCCGTATTGAAAAAGTACACATTTTCAAGATCGAAGAAGAACAGGAAACAGCTGAAGAAGAAAAAGAAGCATAAAAAAGAGGAGATGTGAAAAACACATCTCCTTTTCTTTTATTGTTTTTATTTGCCGATGGCTTTCAGCATGGATTCTGTTGTTTCAATGTAGTAGTCTTTGTCCTGCATGCCTTCGATTTTGAAATCACGGGGCATACCTTCGCTGTCTACAAAAATAGTTGTGGGCAGACCTTCCAGATTAGCCATGATCCATTTTGCCAGATTTTCATCGGGCATGATACCTGTGAATGTTACGCCGTGTTTATCGTAAGCATCCAGTGCAAGTTTTTCTGCTGCATCAGTGGGTGTATCAATAATAACCTGAACAAAGTTTACATTGGGGTGTTTTTTCTGCAGATCCTTGTAGAAAGCCTGCAGAGTATCCAGTTCGTTGATACCATCTTCCAGACAGTAGCTTGCCCAGAAGTTTACTACAGTCATGTCATATTCATAAAAAATAGTTGTGGAAACAGGTTCGCCTGTCAGTGTGCTGGACATGAATGTCAGGTATTTGTCATTGTTGGCTGCAGCCTGCTGTACGGCTTCTTCATCAGGCAGGAATGTTTTTACACTGTCCTTCAGTTCGGGCAGGTAAGTTTCCAGCTCCTGGAATGTTGTCTTTGCGCCTTCAGAGAAGTGGTCAAGGCCTGTAGCATACTCTGTCATGAAATAGAAATGGAAGTTTTCCTGCTGGGGCAGTTCGTCTACAGAAGAGAACAGTTCCATTTCTTCTTTTACAGCTTTTGTATCCAAATTTTCTTCTTTTACTACAAGAAACTCTACGATAGGTGTCATCAGTTCGTCTACGGGAACCTGAGATTCTGTATTGTTCAGCTCTTCCATGTTTTCATCAGGTGTGTAGCTGTAACGGATCTTGGCGTAGATTTCACCGTTGGGGCTTACTGTAGGAGAGGGGATCAGGTTGGAATTTTCCATTTCCACCCACTCATCGGGAATTGTGTAAGACAGACCGCATTCTTTAAATTCAAATTCTGTCTGGATCTCCGCCTGAGGCTCTTCTGGGGCGTTGTTTCCTTTACCGCAGCCGACAGAAAAGAGCATCATCATTGCCAGAAGAAGGGCAAGTTTCTTTTTCATAATCAAACCTCCTGTATACTGTTTTTTAAAACTCAGTCCTCATTATATCGAAAAAATTTTTTCTCCGCAACCAAAAGAGGCAGAACATGGCAGAAAAACAAGGAAAAAGTACTGTTTTATGAAAATTTAATGTCTTTTTAAGAGATCTTTAAACAGAAAAAAGGAGAGGATACAAGACAAAAGACTTGAGAATTGTTATACTGATAAAAACAGAAGAAAAAGGAAGTGCGTTTTCATGGAACGAAAAAAGATCCTTCTGATCGAAGATGAAGTGAAACTGGCTCGTTTTGTAGAGCTGGAATTAAAATATGAAGGTTATGATGTGGCAGTCTGCCATGATGGAAGGGAAGGTCTGCAGCAGATCATGGATCATGACTATGATATGGTTCTGCTGGATCTGATGCTGCCTGGGCTGACAGGTATCGAGATCTGCCGCCGTGTGCGTAAATTTTCCCAGATCCCTGTCATTATGCTGACAGCAAAAGATGAGGTCATGGATAAGGTTGCAGGGTTGGACAGCGGGGCGGATGATTATCTGACAAAACCCTTTGCGATTGAGGAACTGCTTGCCCGTATGCGTGTGGCATTCAAGCACAGCACAGGCACAGTCATGAAAAAAAGCCTGCTGCAGGTAATGGATCTGGAAATTGATACGGAAAAACGTATGGTGACCGTAGGCGGTAAACTGATCGACCTGACGAAGAAGGAATTTGAACTGCTGACCTATCTGGT
>JAFZDV010000250.1 GCA_017560955.1 Anaerotignum sp. | reverse complement strand
TATTCTTCAAATGCAATATTGATTTCTTCTATTTTACCGTATAGGGACAATAAATTCTCTGTCTTTTTTCTTAAATTTTCTTCCAGAAGGGACTTTGTTTCTTCCAAAGACCGCTCTTTTTCGACAATTTTGTATTCTTTCCAGATTTCTTTACGGAAACTGAGGGGCAATCTGAAATCCCCCAGCATCAGCGGCTGTTCCGAAAGCATCGTTTTTTCCCATTCTCCTACACCGTCAGGATGGATGATATCCAGTTCTTTTTCTGAAAAAAGGATGCTACCGTTTTTCTTTTCCACACCGCTGTAAACTTTTTCTTCATACTGCAGAGGCATCTCCTCCGTCAGTCTTTGCCAGATACGGGCTGTTACCGCGCCTTCCGCCGCCGTATATTCCCTGTGCTGCTCCTCCCCTTCCATGCCAATCAGTAGTTCAGAAGAAATCAGCACATCTCCTTTCTGCACCACATCCCCGGCCTGTACCAGAGGTGTGCCCCGTTCCGCCGTAATGGCAGTGATAACACCGTTCTGAGATGCAACCACATCACAAGGCGTTACTCTATCCACCATCTCAGGTTTCTCGATGGACTCCGCCACTCGAATGACTGCATCTGTGCCGTGAATGCCTACACTCACCCAGGAAAGGTCCGAAAACTGTGTCAGCAAGCCATCTTTCACAGATGATGTATCCACATTGCGTTTCCATGCCGCAGGTTTCAGCCCCATTTTTTCACAGGCAGAAAGAATCTCCGCCGTCTGCAGCCGTTCGTTCCCTTCCACCTCCACTGTCCATACAAAAGAGGAAAGAAGATATAATCCTGCCGCAAATAACAGAAGTCCTGCCGACCAGACCTGTTTTCTGCGAAACTGCGCCAGAAAAGCCGGCACACCGCCGTAAGAAATGACTTCCAGTGTACAGCCTGTTTTTTCCGCGCAGGCCTCCAGCAGATCCATACTGCCGCCTGCAGCCTTCATGGTCACAGAAGCGCCTTCCCGCACCACTTCCCAGAAATAAATCCCTCGAAAAGCCGCCATATTTACAAAGCGTTCTGCGGAAAAGCCACTTATTTTTATTTTAACATATCCGTGTAAAGAATACCATAATGCCAGCAACAAAATCCTCTCCTGTCAGGCCTTTCTTCATGTCAGAAACCCGAGGAAATCCACCTTTCCCGTCACAACCATACATTCCGCCGAAAGCTGCTTCAAACACAGTCCCTTCCCCTTCAGACAGAGGACACCCGCCGCCGTGCCGATGCGCACCGTTTCTTCACTATATTCCAGAATGCCGCGATAATTTTCAATGGTGACCTCCTCCCGTCCAACAAGGGAGATGAGGGGAAGATTCAGCATGATCTCCTTGGGCAATTCCAAAGCCTCTGTCATATTTTTTCGCAGTCCCATCCCTGCCACCTCAAAACCGTTTATTCAGTTTATGATGGTATGCTATATCCTAACACAAACAAAAAAGCACTCTTTCGAGTGCTTTTTATCATCAGCTAAGCAACGCACGGTCAGAAGTAAATTCTTTGCCGCTGGCAATGGTAAACTGCTTCAGCAGGTCTTCTACTGTCAGATTTTTCTTTTCTTCACCCTTGATATCCAGAATGATCTTACCATCCCACATCATAATGAGGCGGTTGCCGTGGGCAATGGCATCTTTCATGTTGTGTGTTACCATCAGGGCTGTCAGATTATTTTCCGCAATGATCTTATCAGAGATTTCCAGAACCTTTGCCGCTGTTTTGGGGTCAAGAGCTGCTGTATGTTCATCCAGAAGGAGGAGTTTTGGCTTTTTCAGTGTCGCCATCAGAAGAGTCAATGCCTGACGCTGACCACCGGACAGCAAACCTACTTTTGCACGCATACGGGTTTCCAGACCCAGATCCAGCATTTTCAGCAGTTCCACATATTCCTCTCTTTCTTTTCTGGTGATACCCCAACGGAAAGAACGGTTTTTACCGCGGCGTTTTGCAATGGCCAGATTTTCTTCAATTTCCATATCTGCCGCTGTGCCGTTCATGGGGTCCTGGAATACACGGCCCAGATATGCCGCTCTTTTATGTTCAGGCAGGTGTGTCACATCTACACCATCAATAATGACCTGACCTTCATCAATGGGCCAAGCCCCTGCAATGGCATTCAGCATAGTGGATTTACCTGCACCATTACCGCCGATGATCGTCACGAAATCGCCTTCTTCCAGCACCAGATCGATGCCGTTCAATGCTCTTTTTTCATTAGGAGAGCCGGGGTTGAATGTTTTAAAGATTCCTTTCAGTTCAAGCATTCTTGCCGCCTCCTCTCTTTACATGACTGGCTTTGTATTTTCCTTTTAAGTATGGCACTGCGAGGAATGCCGCTACGATCAGCGCACTGATCAGTTTCATATCTGTTGTTTCCAGACCCAGCCACAGTACCACTGCGATAACACAGAAATACATGATAGCGCCGAACACAACTGCCGCCATACGCAGCATATAGTTGAAGTATACCCATCTGCCCAGAACAACTTCACCGATGATAACTGCCGCCAGACCGATAACGATTGCACCACGGCCCATATTGACATCGGCGTTGCCCTGATACTGCGCGTACAGGCCGCCCGCCAGTGCAACAACACCATTGGAGATCATCAGACCGATGATTTTCATATGGTCTGTATTTGTACCCTGAGCACGAGCCATGATTTCATTACAGCCTGTGGCACGGAATACACGGCCGATCTCTGTACCATAGAAGCAGTACAGAACCACGATCAGTACCGCACAAAAGATCACGCCAACCAGAATCGCATTGGGGATATCTCTCAGGCTGAGGATCAGATCATAATTATCAACGCTGATCGCCTGATTGGACTTCCCCATGATACGCATATTTACGGAATACAGTCCCAGCTGTGTCAGGATACCTGCCAGAATACTGGGGATACCGAAAGCCACATGGAAAATACCTGTTGCCAGACCAGCCAGCATACCTGCAATAGTCGCACCGATCAGTGCAACATATACATTCTGACCAGACAGCATCAGCATAACTGCTGTGGCACCGCCTGTAGCGATGGAGCCATCTACTGTCAGATCCGCCAGATCCAATACTTTATAAGTCATATAAACGCCGATGGCCATAATACCCCAGATCAACCCCTGGGCTATGGAACCTGGCAGCGCATTGATCAATGCCATAATATTCATAAAACCCCTCCGTATTTTTCATCTCTGTTCTTCTTTTTTCACAGAAACAGCGGAGCTGAAAGCTCCGCTATTCTGTTTTTCATCTTTCACTTCAAGGAGAAAATACTCCGTTTTATTCTACTGCTTCCATATCTTCAGGAACTGTTACGCCCAAAGCATCTGCGATTTCAGGATTATATTTGGGAACGATGCCTTCGGAAACGAATTCAACAGGCATTTCTGCAGGATTCGCACCATTTACCAGAATTTCATAAGCCATTTCGCCTGCTCTTACACCCAGATCATAGTAGCTGATACCCAGTGTAGACAGTGCACCTTCCAGACACATCTGCTCAGCACCTGCGAAGGAAACAACACCTGCTGGAACAGTTACGTTTTTCACGATTTCCATATTGTTAGCCAGAGTATTATCTGTAGGGATGTAAACTGCGCCGCATTCACCAACAGCGTTTGTCAGTACAGCCTGAATTTCGTTGGAATCTGCTACTGTGTATACGCCGTATTCTCTGCCCAGAGACTGCAGATATTTTTCTGCCAGTTCAGCCTGATAGATAGAGTTAGGTTCTGCAGAACAGTAAACAATGGCTACTTTTGTGTCGTCTTCACAGAATTGCAGCAGAACATCGATCTGTGCATCGATGGAGGACAGGTCGGAAACGCCTGTTACGTTTCTGCCGGGTGCTTCGTTGGAATCAACCACACCTGCTGTCACATAGTCTGTTACGGATGTGCCAACGATAGGGATATCTGCTGTTGCTGCATATGCAGACTGCAGTGCTGTTGTTGCATTTGCCATGATCAGATCAACGCCATCAGAAACGAATTTTGTTGCGATTGTTGTACAGTTGGTCTGTTCACCCTGTGCATTCTGATAGTCGAATGCCACATCATCACCCAAGAGTTCTGTCAGCTTATCCTGGAATCCCTGTGTTGCTGCATCCAGTGCTGCATGTTCCATCTGCTGCACGATCCCTACAGTATATGTG
>JAFZDV010000249.1 GCA_017560955.1 Anaerotignum sp. | reverse complement strand
ATCGTACAGATGCACGCTAACCACAGAGAAGAAATCGATAAAGTATTCGCTGGTGACATCGCTGCAGCTGTAGGTTTCAAAATTTCCACAACAGGTGACACAATCTGTCTGGAAGATGAAGAAGTAGTTCTGGAATCCATGGTATTCCCCGAACCCGTTATCTCCGTTGCTATCGAACCTAAAACAAAAGCTGGTCGTGACAAAATGGGTATGGCTCTGGCTAAACTGGCTGAAGAAGACCCTACATTCAAAACATACACAGATCAGGAAACAGGCGATACAATCATCTCCGGTATGGGTGAGCTGCATCTGGAAATCATCGTTGACCGTCTGCTGAGAGAATTCAAAGTAGAAGCTAACGTAGGTGCTCCTCAGGTAGCATACAAAGAAACATTCCGTAAAGAAGTTGACGTTGAAGGTAAATTCGTACGTCAGTCCGGTGGTCGTGGTCAGTACGGTCACTGTAAAGTTCGTTTCTATCCCATCGGCACAGATGCAGAAAAGAACTATGAATTCGTAAATGCGACAGTTGGTGGTTCTATTCCTAAAGAATACATCCCCGCTATCGACAAAGGTATTCAGCAGGCAATGCAGAGCGGTATCCTGGGCGGTTACCCCGTACTGGGTGTTAAAGCAGAAGTTTACGATGGTTCCTACCATGACGTTGACTCCTCCGAATCCGCTTACCAGATCGCTGGTTCCATGGCTTTCAAAGAAGCTATGAGAAAAGGTGACGCAGTTCTGCTGGAACCCATCATGAAAGTAACAGTAACAGTACCCGAAGATTACATGGGCGACGTTATCGGTGACATCAACTCCAGACGTGGTCGTATCGAAGGTATGGAAGCTAGATCCAACGCACAGGTAATTCACTCCTTCGTTCCTCTGGCTGAAATGTTCGGTTACTCCACAGACCTGCGTTCCAGAACACAGGGCCGTGGTAACTATGTAATGGAAGTTGACCATTACGAACCCTGTCCTAAATCCGTACAGGAAAAAGTACTGGAAGGTAAAAAATAATTTCCAGGAAAGATGTTGTTAAGTGACCGGAGAGGTTCGCTTCTCCGGTTTACCATAACGAAAGCAAAATGCCAAAAATCCTGTTTATAAATGGATTTTGGTATTGCAAAAAGACGAGAAGTCTAATATAATGAGTAATGATGAGTGCACTACGCAAAGGGTGTAACTTGACTCATAAAAAAGAATCTAATTAAATTTTATTAGGAGGAGATTCCAATGGCAAAGGAAAAATTTGTAAGAACCAAACCCCATATGAATATCGGTACTATCGGTCACGTTGACCATGGTAAAACAACTCTGACTGCAGCTATCACAAAAACACTGCACGCTAGATACCAGATCGGTGCTGCTGTAGACTTCGAAAACATCGACAAAGCTCCCGAAGAAAGAGAACGTGGTATCACAATCTCCACAGCTCACGTAGAATACGAAACACCCAACAGACACTACGCTCACGTAGACTGCCCTGGCCACGCTGACTATGTTAAAAACATGATCACAGGTGCTGCTCAGATGGACGGTGCTATCCTGGTATGTGCTGCAACAGACGGCCCTATGGCTCAGACAAGAGAACACATCCTGCTGTCCAGACAGGTAGGCGTTCCTTACATCGTTGTATTCATGAACAAATGTGACATGGTAGAAGACGAAGAACTGCTGGATCTGGTTGAAATGGAAATCAGAGACCTGCTGTCCGAATATGAATTCCCCGGTGATGACACACCCATCATCAGAGGTTCCGCTTTCCAGGCTCTGCAGGATCCTTCTTGCGCATGGGGCGACAAAATCCTGGAACTGTTCGAAGAAATCGAAGCTTACATTCCTACACCCGAACGTGACACAGACAAACCTTTCCTGATGCCCGTCGAAGACGTATTCTCTATCACAGGCCGTGGTACAGTAGCAACAGGTAGAGTAGAAGCTGGTGTTGTTAAAGTACAGGACGAAGTTGAAATCGTTGGTCTGACAGAAGAAATCAGAAAAGTAGTAGTAACAGGCGTTGAAATGTTCCGTAAACTGCTGGATCAGGCTGAAGCTGGTGACAACATCGGTGTTCTGCTGAGAGGCGTTCAGAGAACAGACATCGAAAGAGGTCAGGTTCTGGCTAAACCCGGTTCCATCACACCTCACACAAAATTCAAAGCTCAGGTTTACGTTCTGTCCAAAGAAGAAGGTGGCCGTCATACACCTTTCTTCAACAACTACAGACCTCAGTTCTACTTCAGAACAACAGACGTAACAGGCGTTATCAACCTGCCCGAAGGTACAGAAATGTGCATGCCTGGCGACAACGTTGAAATGACAATCGAACTGATCACACCCGTAGCTATGGATATGGGTCTGAGATTCTCCATCCGTGAAGGTGGTAGAACAGTAGGCGCTGGTTCCGTAGTAGAAGTTATCGAATAATTTTTGATAATCTAATTATGTGACTCATCAAGGGAGCATCCTTTTGGATGCTCTCTTTTTTTGCTGCAAAAAAGTGGGCAAAATAGAGGGGCAGATAACGTACAGAGTGAAAAATATGGGAAAATGTATAGAAATGCACTAGGATAATGGGGATAAAAAGAGAAAAACATTGTGTAATATAGACAAATGATGTCAGACAAGATGGCGGGGTGAAAAATAGTTCACATGCGAAATATATTGACAGAGAAAAGACAATGGTGTAAAGTGAATACAGGCAAAAAAACGGGAATGACACACGAAATCTAAGGTTTGTGTGTTATTTTTTCGACAGAATCCTTTGGATGCGAAATATTTGTAAACAGAGGAGAATCAGCTGCCATCTGGCGCTGGATCTGCGGGAAAAAGTAAAAGTGTCACAATAAGGAAGACATAATACAGAATTTTCCTTTGAAGTAGCGAAGCAAAGGGAAAATGACCCCCGTTTCTTTTGTAGGTTTTTTTCCTGGGTATGACATAAGAAAATATGTCGGTATTACCAACAAACGCGGCCGTTT
>JAFZDV010000248.1 GCA_017560955.1 Anaerotignum sp. | reverse complement strand
TGCAAAAGCACAGATCATGCCCAATGTCCTCTGTCAGTTTGAAGATATCAACTCCATGGCAGGTCTGGTTTCTGCAAATCAGGGGATTGCCATCGTTACAGACAGCCGTACGCTGGATAACTATAATATCAAAAAACTGGAGCTGGATACCCCTTATTCCAGACGTGTTGTATATCTGGCTTATGTACTGAATCGCTATCTGCCCCCTGCGGTGGAAAAATTCAAAGATCATATTATTCAGAGAACGAAGAAATAAAAGGAGAAAAAATATGTTACAGGATCTGGATTATGGCAGACTGGAAAATGAATTCCGCAATATTTATCCTTCCGATGAGGATATTGTAGTCTGTTTTAATGGAAATAAAGCGTTGATTCACAGAACAGAAAATAATGAACTGCATCTGCCTTCTTATAAAGAAGTGATGACATGGGCAGAAGTGAATAACTGGGAAAACTGGAATGAAAATCGCACTCAGTATGTGTTCCGTCTGCAGGATGTAAATTATTTTATCTGGTGGGGTGAAGGCGGCGAACCTGCTGATCCTTCCTATGCCTATGAAACCACAATGACACTGCGTCAGCTGACCAGCAAAAACATTGCCTTTGGTATCATGACTGCATGGCATCTGTTCGACTGGTACAGAAGCAACCGTTTCTGCGGCCGCTGTGGTGCAAAAACAAATCATGATGCAAAAGAACGCATGATGCGTTGTCCTGAATGCAATAACATGATCTTCCCTAAAATCGCACCTTCTGTTATTGTAGCTGTAACACACGGGGACAGACTGCTGCTGAGCAAATATGCCAATAGAAACTATACTCGTTACGGCATGATCGCAGGCTTTACAGAAATCGGCGAAACAGTGGAAGAAACCGTTTCCCGTGAAGTAATGGAAGAAGTAGGCCTGAAGGTAAAAAATATCCGTTACTATAAAACACAGCCCTGGGGCGTGACAGGTGGTCTGCTGCTTGGTTACTACTGTGATCTGGATGGTGACGATGAAACAGTTACATTGGATCAGGAAGAACTGGCGATGGCAGAATTTTATCCCAGAAATGCGCTGCCTGCAGAGGATGACGGCATCAGCCTGACAAGAGAAATGCTGAGAGTTTTCCAGGAAGGCAAGGAGCCCAGATAACAAGGGTAAGAGAATGGGTTAGCGGTTTTGTTCTGAAGGAACAAAAACCAACTTGAATTAAGAGGAATTTTTATGAACGAAAATAATAATAACAAGAAGGATATGGCGATCCTTATCAGTTGTATTGTGCTGCTGTTTCTGGGGTGCCTTGGTTTCTTTTCTGCCAGATGGTATATCACAGAATTCGGGGATACAGGCTTCGATTCTATCCTGTATACACTGTTTTCTGAAATGAGCGGTACAGATTCTGCGGTTATTCGAAATTATATGCTGACAGCCCTTCTGCCTGCACTGGTATCCTTTGTGGTGCTGACACTGATTTTCTGGGCAAAAAGGGGCAATGGTGAAAAAATCTATCCTTTTACAAAAAAACGCGCACGCATCATCTCTCTGGTACTTTCCGGTGTGATGCTTCTGAGTGCAGCTGTGACAGTTGACCTGCCTGGATATATTTACTATGTAAGTCAGCAGTCTACCATCTATCAGGAAGAATATGTGGATCCTCTTCAGGCAAAGATCACTTTCCCTGAGGAAAAACGAAATCTGATCTATATTTTTCTGGAATCCATGGAAAATACATATATGTCTGAAGATGTGGGCGGCGGCCTTTCCTATAATGTTATGCCTGAACTGACTGCCTTAGCGGCAGATGAAGAAAACATCAACTTCTCTCATACGGACGGCATTGGCGGTTTCCACAATATGACAGGTGCCAGCTGGACGATCGGTGCTATGGTAGCCCATACATCCGGTATTCCGCTGAAAGTGCCCATTGGTGTGGATCGTAATGAATATGGTCAGGATTCCTTCCTGCCCGGTGTGAATACGATGACAAATGTACTGGCGGAAGCGGGTTATTATCAGACACTGATGGTAGGCTCTGATGCAAATTTCGGCGGCAGAAAGCCTTACTTTGAACAGCATGGTCTGGATCGTACTTTCGACATTTTTACAGCCAGAGAAGTAGGCATCGTACCTCCCGGTTATTTTGTATTCTGGGGTATGGAGGATATGCATCTGTTTGATTTTGCAAAACAGGAACTGACAAAAATCGCAGCACAGGAACAGCCCTTCAACTTTACAATGCTGACTGTGGATACCCACCGCACCAATGGCTATGTCTGCCGTAAGTGTGTAGGCCTGTGGGGCGAACAGTATGAAAATGTAATCTCCTGTTCCAGTAAACAGGTGAATGAATTTGTCAACTGGATCAAACAGCAGGATTTCTATGAAAATACAACGATCGTGATCGCTGGTGACCATATCACTATGGACGAAGGCTATATCGACAGAAATGTGGACGAAAGTTACGACAGAACGGTGTATAACTGTATCATCAACAGCCCTGTAGAGGAACAGAACAGTAAAAACCGTCAGTTTGTAGCGGCAGATATGTTCCCTACAACACTGGCAGCCATCGGCTGTGAAATTGAAGGGGACAGACTGGGGCTGGGTACAAACCTGTTCTCCGGTAAGCCTACCCTTGCAGAAGAAATGGGCATGGAAGCATTTGATGCAGAACTGACCAAAACATCGGATTATTATACAAAGAACTTTTTCTTTGATTAAAAAAAAGAAAGCCATTCTCGGAAAAGGGAATGGCTTTTGCGTTTAGATCCAGTCTTTTTTGCGGAAGGTCAGTGTTTGCTCCTTCAGGTTTGTTTCAGTGATCTCATATCCGGCTTCCATCCAGCTGAAGGCTTTAGTGCTGGCGGTACAGTTTGCCCAGAACTCACGGTATTTGTAGGCAGATTCATCCAGAGGGAATCCAAGGATGTTCTGAATTTCCTGCAGAGTCAGGCAGATTTCAGTTTTTCTGCATTTTTCTAAATATTCTGTCAGTTTGTTGTATTTTTCGTCTTTCATTTGATTCACCGCCTTTTCTTTATAGTATATCGTTCGTTCGGAAAATGCAATTTCAGAATGGTGCAGAAAGAAATAATGGAGCAGTTTTTTAAATTGTATATATACTTTTTTGGTAAAATGTATTAGAATATATTAGATATGGTAAATTTTTTTATAAATAATTTCATTTTTACAGATATTTTCAGAAATTAAAATAGACATAGGAAATACAGAAGAAAGAGAAGGTGAAACCATGATTGAAGATCCTTACAAAGTATTGGGGTTGGAGCAGGATGCTTCTGCTGATGAGATCAAAAAAGCATATCGTCACATGGCGAAAATCAATCACCCTGACCTGCATCCCAATGATCCCGATGCGGTTCAGAAAATGAATGAAATCAATGAAGCATATGATATGCTGACAAACCCTGAAAAATATGCTGTCAGACGTGCCAGAAAAGAAGCGGAAGAACAGCAGCAGAATGGTGAAGCTGAAGTGGTTCGTGAAAGTGCCCCTGCAGAAGAATTCAAGGGTGTAGCAAGACCTAAAGTGCAGGATGGCGACAGTACTGAAGTACAGCATGCCATTGATCTGATCAACCATAATCAGTATCTGGAAGCACAGCGCACACTGGCATTTATCCCCAGTGCAGACAGAGATGCCCGCTGGTATTATCTGAGTGCACTGACAAATTTTGTTGCTGCGGACTTTGTTCAGGCAGCGGCTCAGATGACAAAAGCATGTCAGCTGGACACTATGAATCAGGAGTATCAGCAGTTGCTGTGGTATTTCCAGCAGGCGGGTCAGAATTATGAAAAGAAACCCAAGAACTTCCTGATCACTCCACTGATTCCTATTGCCGGTATCATCGGCTATGTCCTTGGTAAAATCTTCCTTGGAAACTAATCATCAGAAAGGACACATCTTATTATGGCTAAGACAATCGGTATCGACCTCGGTACAACTAATAGCTGCGTTTCTGTAATCGAAGGCGGCAGACCTGTAATCATTCCCAACGAAATGGGGGAACGCACAACACCTTCCATCGTGGCTTTTACAAAAGACGGTGAACGTCTTGTAGGTAATGCAGCACAGCGTCAGGCTGTTGTAAACAGCCAGCGCACCATCAGCTCTGTAAAGCGTTCCATGGGTACAAACTGGAATGTAAATATCGACAATACAAAATATACTGCTCCTGAAATCAGTGCCATGATCCTGCGTAAACTGCGTCAGGATGCAGAAAGTTATCTGGGTGAAACTATCACAGATGCAGTTATCACTGTACCTGCTTATTTCAATGACTCTCAGAGACAGGCAACAAAAGATGCAGGCCGTATTGCAGGTCTGAATGTACTGCGTATCATCAATGAACCTACAAGTGCAGCCCTTGCTTATGGTCTGGACCATGGCAATCAGCAGAAGATCATGGTATATGACTTGGGCGGCGGTACATTTGACGTTTCCATCATTGAAATTGGTGATGGTGTTATTGAAGTTCTGGCTACAAGCGGTGATAATCATCTGGGCGGCGACGATTTCGATGAACGTATTACAGAATATCTCTGTGGTTATATCGAATTCAAACATCAGATCGATGTCAGAAAAGATATGTCTGCCATGCAGCGTATTCGTGAAGCGGCAGAACAGGCGAAAAAAGAACTGTCTGCTTCCGCAACAGCAAATATCAATCTGCCTTACCTGACACAGGATAAGGATGATATGCTGCATTTTGAAACAGTGCTGACAAGAGCAAAATTCAACGAACTGACCCATGATCTGGTAGAAAGAACTGCAGAACCCGTTATGATGGCGCTGAACGATGCAGGTATTTCTCCTTCTGAACTGCAGAAAGTTCTGCTGGTAGGCGGTTCTACAAGAATACCCGCAGTGCAGGAAAAGGTATTTGCACTGACAGGCATCGAACCTTCCAAAGACATCAATCCTGATGAATGTGTGGCACAGGGTGCCGCCATTCAGGCGGATACATTATCCGGCACAGGCACAGGTCTGCTGCTGCTGGATGTTATTCCTCTGAGCCTTTCTATCGAAACTGCAGGCGGCGTGGCAACTCGTGTTGTGGAAAGAAATACAACACTGCCCGTTCGTTATTCTCAGGTATTTACAACAAAATCCATGTTCCAGAAAAGCGTTAAGATCCATGTGGTACAGGGTGAACGCGCTATGGCGAGAGATAATAAAACCATCGGCAATTTTGTGATGAAGGGTATCAAAAAGCCTCCTAAAGGCATTCCTCAGATCGAAGTAACATTCGATATCGATACCAACGGTATCCTGAAAGTTTCTGCGAAAGATCTGGCAACAGGTAAGGAACAGTCCATCACCATCGAAGATACTGACAAAATGTCTGATGCAGATGTTGATGCAGCAATCCGCAGTGCAGAAAAATATTCCGCACAGGACAGAATCAGAAACGAAGCAATGCAGATGCCTCCTCTGGGTCTGATCGCGGCAGAAGATGCGGAAAGAGCAATGAAACTGGTAGAAGACCAGCTGGAAAAAGAAGAGATCCAGCAGATTAAAAAATATGTTCTGGAGCTGCGTGTTCTGTGTAAGAGAGCAAAACCCGATAAGATGACAGCGGAAGAAATCGAAATCTTCCAGGAACACATCGACAGGGTAGTAAATTCCAGTGCCCGTGC
>JAFZDV010000247.1 GCA_017560955.1 Anaerotignum sp. | reverse complement strand
GGAAACGATGGAGATGGAATGGAAAACACAGATGGGAAAGGAAAGCAGCCAGATTTTGCTGGAGGGGGACATGATTGTGCCTGACAGTAAACCAGATCTGCAGGAACTGATGCGGTGTGAGGGACGGATGCGGATGAAAGAGAACCGCATCAGTGATGACCGCCTGTCTTTTTCGGGGGAACTGGAAGTCTGTGTGCTGTATCGGGCAAAAAATGGAGAAAAACCCCTGTATGCTATGAAAGTGCTGCTGCCTGTAGAGGATTTTTTACATATGGAAGGGCTGCAAAGGGGGATGACAGTTTCCCTGCAGACGGAAACAGAGCATCTGGATTGCCGTATCATCAATGACAGAAAAATTGGCGTGAAAGCAGTCCTTCGGGTGGAGGCAACGGCAGAAGAAAAGAAAACAGCCATGCCCCTGACAGACCTGCAGGGGGAAGGCGTGGAAACCCTGACGGAACAGCTTTCCATGGAACGGGAAACCATGGAAGGAAAAGACCGATTTACGGTGAAGGAGGAGATGGTGATTTCGCCGTCCCGCCCTGAAATCGGGGAGATTCTGACGGAATCTGTCAGCCTGACGGAGCAGGAGATCCGCCCCATGGATGGAAAAGCACTGGTCAGGGGGAATCTGTCTATTCGTTTGCTTTATACGGATGAGGAGGGAAATCTGGGCAGTCTGGCGGAAAAAATCCCCTTCAGCGGTTATCTGGAGGATGAGCGCATCACCACCGCAACAGACCTGACGGGGCAGCTGACAGTGGAAAGCTGCAGACTGACCCCTGCCGTTGATGAAGACGGGGAAACAAGACTGCTGACAGCCGATGTGACGGTGGGAACAGAACTGCAGGGGAGAGAAACGGAGGAAGTTTCTGTACTGTCTGATGCATATGCATCCTATGGCACGGTTTCTCTGAAAAAAGAGAAAATCACCTATCCCGTAACGGCAGCAGCTGGGAAAAATCAGTTTATGGTGCAGGAGAGGATCCGACTGGAAGAAGGGGAAGAACCGATGCTGCGGGCAGAAATGGTATGGGGCGAGGTACATCTTTCTGAGGGGCATTGTCTGATGGATTCTGTGGCGGCAGAAGGGGTACTGACGGCAGATATCCTGTATCATTGTGCTGATGACAGCAGGCCTGTGGCACTTCTGCAAAGGGGCATCCCTTTTACACAGGTGATGGAAGGAAAAGGGGTACTTCCCACCGACGAGGCTGATATCATCCTGCGGCTGGAAGATGTGGATTTTCAGATGCTTTCTGAAACAGAGGGAGAACTGCGGGCGACCGTGACCATGGAGGCGGCAGGCAGACGGCAGGAAACGGCGGAACTGGTGACGGAAGCAGTCTGGAATGAAGCGGAAGATGGGAAAACTACGGCAGGTGCGGTCATTTATGTGGTGCAGAAAGGCGACAGCCTGTGGAAAATCGCGAAAAAATATCGCACAACTGTGGATAATATTGTGGCAGTCAATGAGATCGAAGATCCTGACCTGATCTATCCCGGTCAGAAATTGCTGATCATTAAAATGAAAAGATGAAAGAAAAGGACGGCGGATGCCGTCCTTTTTCTTTACGATTCTCCTATGTGTGTGATATAATATACAATTAGCAAAGGTATACCCTTTTGCTAAGAAAATGTTTTTGAATTTACGAAACAGAGGTGTCTTATGAAAGGCTATTTTATTTCCGTGGAGGGCGGCGACGGCAGCGGCAAATCCACACAGATCAGAAAAATAGAAGCATATCTGCAGGAAAAAGGACTGGATTATATCCTGACCAGAGAACCCGGCGGCACCCCTGTGGCGGAAAAGATCAGAGAACTGATCCTTGACCCTGCCAACAAGGCGTTGACAGGCAGAGCGGAAATGCTCCTGTATGCGGCAAGCCGTGCCCAGCATGTGGAAGAAAAGATTCTGCCTGCGCTGGCGGAAGGAAAAGTAGTTCTTTCTGATCGTTTTACAGATTCCAGCATTGCCTATCAGGCGTATGGCAGAGGACTGGGCGATATGGTAGCAGAAGTGAACCGTATTGCTACAGGCGGAAAAGAACCCGACCTGACTATTTTCCTCAATATCACCCCTGCGGCAGGTATGGCAAGAAAGAATAAACAGGACGGTCATGAACTGGATCGTCTGGAACTGGAAAAAGCAGCATTCCACGAAACGGTCTACGAAGGTTATCTTGCACTGGCAAGAGAAAGCGGCGGACGCATTGCGGATATCGATGCGGACAGACCTTTAGAGGAAGTGTTTGCAGATATCAAAGAAAAACTGGATCAGTTATTCGGCTTCTGAGCTTAATAGTAAGGAGGATTTGTTATGAAACTTATTCTTGCGATCATTCAGGATGAAGACGCGCATGAAGTAATCACTGCGCTGAACGAAGCAAAATTTCAGGTAACAAGACTGAATACAAAGGGCGGTTTCCTGCGTGCAGGCAATACAACACTGATGACAGGTGTACCTGCGGAAAAAGTAGATGAAGCCCTGAAAATCATTGAAGAAAACAGTAAAGCACGCACACAGCATGCGACACTGCCTTCTGCCATCGGTGCAATGCACGGCTTCCTGCTGGCACCCATCGAAGTTAAGGTTGGCGGCGCAACAGTATTCGTGCTGGATGTGGAACAGTTTTACAAGTTTTAAGTAATTTTCAAGTAAACGAAGAAGGGAGGATGGGAAGTGTACACATTTCAGGAGATACGCGGAAACAAATCTCTGACGGAACAGCTGAAAGCAGTGGTTTCCGAGGGCAAGGCTTCCCATGCTTATCTTTTTCTGGGAGGCGCAGGGGCAGGCAAAAGGCTGATCGCCAATACCTTTGCCAAGGCGCTGCAATGCGAAGGAGAGAGACAGAAACCCTGCGGAAGCTGCCGCAGCTGTCAGTCCTTCGATCATAAAAATCATCCCGATGTCATCTATTTTCAGGCGCTGGAAAAGCCCCCGAAATATACCATAGAAGATGTCAGAAAACAGATCGTGGAAACGGTGGACTTAAAGCCGTTTCAGTATGAGAAGAAAATCTATATCATCGAAAAGGCGGATACCCTCAATGTGCAGGCGCAGAATGCCCTGCTGAAAACATTGGAAGAACCGCCTGCCCATGTCATGTTCCTGCTTCTGGCGGAACGGGCAGAGGCATTTCTGCCCACCATCCTTTCACGTGTGGTGACCATGAAAATTCGCCCTCTTTCTGAGGAAACTGTGGCGGAATATCTGATGGGAACGGGGCTTTCTGTAGAAGAAAGCCATACCCTTGCGGCCTATTCTCAGGGGCGCATCGGTCAGGCACTGGAGCTGATGGAGGATGATGTCTTCCGCGAAATGCGGCAGGATATCCTGGGCAAACTGGAAGCCCTCCCTTCCATGAACGAAGGTGAGGCCTATCTGATGGCAAAAGAACTGGAGGCATACAAAAGTGACCTGCGGTTTTTGGATATTATGGAATTGTGGTACCGTGACCTGCTGACGGCGAAAAGCCTCAGGGAGGAACGTTACCTCATTCAGAAAGATAAAAAAGAAGCCATTTTCCGTGGGGCTAATGAGCCTGCGGAGAAACTGGCAAAAAAAGCCGAAGCGGTACGCAAAGCCCGCATCAGGCTTTCACAGAATGCAAATTTTCGGCTGACTCTGGAAGTTATGCTGATGGACTTAAAGGAGAATTGACCAATGAAAGAAGTGGTAGGTATCCGTTTCAAGAAAGCGGGCAAAATGTATTATTTTGACCCTGCAGAACTGAAACTGGAAAAAGAAGACGGCGCCATCGTGGAAACGGCGAGAGGCGTGGAATATGGTACAGTTATCAAAGGCAATACGTTTGTGCCTGAAGAAACAATCGTTGCACCTCTGAAACAGGTGATCAGAAAAGCAACACAGGAAGATAAGAAAACAGTAGAAAATAACCGCAAAAAAGAAGAAGAAGCTTTCGGCATCTGTCTGGAAAAGATCACAAGACTGCAGCTGGATATGAAACTGGTTGATGTGGAAATGACTTTCGACAGAAACAAACTGATTTTCTACTTCACATCTGACGGTCGTGTAGACTTCCGTGAACTGGTAAAGGAACTGGCGGCAGTATTCCGCATGCGTATCGAACTGAGACAGATCGGTGTGCGTGACGAAGCGAAGATGCTCAACGGCATCGGTATCTGCGGCAGACCCCTTTGCTGTGCAACATTCCTGGGCGATTTCCAGCCTGT
>JAFZDV010000246.1 GCA_017560955.1 Anaerotignum sp. | reverse complement strand
GTTTCCCTGCTTCTGACTGTAGTGTTCGGTACAGATTTCTGGGCAAAAACCATGAACAAATTAAGTGTAGTTCATGCTAAATGGATGTATAAAAAGGATTATCAAAAAGATTAAGAAAGGTGTCTGATATATATGATCAATGTACTTATGATCTGCCACGGCAATATCTGTCGTTCACCAATGGCCGAGTATCTTTTCCGCGACATGGTACAGAAAAAAGGCCTGTCCGACTGCTTCCACATCGCATCTGCGGCTACCAGCCGTGAAGAAATCGGCAACGGTGTTTATCCTCCTGCCAAACGCAAACTGGCTTCTGTGGGTATTTCCTGCAGCATGCACCATGCCCGCCAGGTAACAAGGGCAGACTATGATGAGTATGATTATCTGCTGGTTGCAGAACGCTATAACATCCCTAACCTGATGCGTCAGATCAAGGAAGACCCTGACCACAAGGTATATCGTCTGCTGGACTTCTCCACTCGTCCTCGTGACATTGCAGATCCCTGGTATACAGGTGACTTCGATGTAACTTATGATGACATCATGGAAGGTCTGGAAGCCTTTCTGGAACATCTGAAAAAAGAAGGTAAAATTTAAAAGAGAATGAAAAAGAGTCCAAAAGGACTCTTTTTTATTCTTTGCCGTCAAAACGGATAACCGTTCCATACTTTTTATTTCTTGCAACAAGCTGTGCATCAATTTCTTTCTTCAGTTCCTGATTTGTTTTTTCCGAATCATAAGGCACCATCAGATCAAACACCAGATTTTTCTGCTTTGCACCGCCTACCATACGGAAACAATGCATAGTCACCTCTGGTGCAACTTCTTTTATGATTTCTCCCATCATATTGCTCATTTCCGTCCATTCCGCATCATCTGGCAGAACAGGGTCATAATGGATCACCAGATGCACATTCAGTTTTTTCATTGCCTCACATTCAATATCATCCAGAATATCATGGACTTCCATCGGATCCAGTCTTGCACTCACCTCTGCATGAATGGATGCAAAACATCTGCCGGGGCCATAGTCATGGATCAGCAGGTCATGCACATTCAGCACTTCCTCACAGGAAAGCACCAGTTCTTTTATTCTCCCCACCAGTTCTTCATCCGCCTGTTCCCCCAGCAAAGGAGAAATCGTTTCCTTCACGATATTCACACCGGAATACAGAATAAAAACCGCCACCAGAAGTCCCACATAACCATCAATATTCACATGCAGAAAATATCCTGCCACACATCCTGCCAGAACAGCGATGGTAGAGACCACATCATTTCTGCTGTCCAGAGAAGTTGCCTGCAGGGTAAGAGAGTTGATTTTTTTGCCCAATGTTCCGAAAAACATGGACATCCACAGTTTCACCACCACAGATGCAACAAGAATACCAACAGTGATCATGGAAAAATCAATTGGTTCCGGGGAAATGATTTTTCCCACAGAAGATTTCACCAGTTCCACCCCAATCACCAGAATCAGCACCGCTACCATCAGACCGGACAGATATTCATATCTGGCATGACCATAGGGATGGTCTGCATCCGCAGGCTGCTGTGCCAGACGGAAACCCAGCAGTGTCACCACCGAAGAAGATGCATCTGACAGATTATTCACCGCATCAGCAATGATAGCCACAGAACCCGCTAAAACACCTGCCAGAAGTTTTCCCAGAAAGAGAATGATATTGCAGACAATACCCGTTGCTCCTGCCAGTTTGCCCACAGAAGCACGCACTGCCATATCTTCACTATTTTCATAATTTTTCACGAATAAACGCAAAAGAAATTTCGTCATTTCCTTATCCTCCCAATTTATTCGTATGATGATATCTTATTCCTTCCTACTTGTCAAGTTGATGAAAAAACTCCTGCCTCATCTGAAGCAGGAGCATTTTTATCAGTCAAACAGATCTTTGAAGCCATCCTTCATTTTTTCTGTGAAGGATTTCTTTTCTTCTTTTGCAGGTTCAGGTTCCACAGGACCGTTGGAAGTTGTTGTTTCACCATAGAACTGACGCAGCAGATCTTTCTGTCTTTCTGTCAGGTCTGTAGGGATCTTCACTTTCAGAGTCACGATCTGGTTACCTCTTACCTTAGGATTTCTCAGGTTAGGAACACCCACACCCTTCAGTGTCACTACTGTATCAGGCTGTGTGCCGGGTTTGATTGTATATTTCTGTTCGCCGTCAATTGTTTTGATGATGATTTCACCGCCCAGTGCCGCCTGTACAAATGTGATAGGCACATCGCAGTAAATATCATAACCTTTACGAACGAATACACGGTTAGGCTGAACGTAAACAGTTACCAGCAGGTCACCGTAGCCGCCGCCGTTTTCACCGATTTCGCCCTTACCAGCCAGACGGATCGTCTGACCATTATCGATACCCTTAGGTACGTTAACTTCATATTTCTTTGTTTTGCGTACTTTACCAGTACCTTTACATGTGTTGCAAGGGTCTTTGATGACCTTACCTGTGCCGCCACACTTGGAACATGTACGAACGCTTGTTACTGCACCAAACATGGACTGCTGTACCACTCTTTCCTGACCTGTACCATTACAGTTAGGACAGCTTTCTGCGTGTGTACCTTCCTTCGCGCCTGTACCATGGCAAGTATCACATTCATCATAAATTGCCACAGAAATTTCTTTCTTGCAGCCGAAAACAGCTTCTTCAAATGTCAGCTGAATATTTACATTTACATCTCTGCCTTTTCTGGGGCCGTTTCTTCTGGCTGCACCACCGCCGCCAAAACCACCAAAGCCAAACATGCTGCCGAAAATATCACCCAGGTCGCCCATATCGAAGCCCTGACCATAGAAGCCGCCACCGCCGCCCATGCCGCCCTGTTCAAAGGCTGCATGACCAAACTGGTCGTACTGTGCACGTTTCTGCGCATCACTCAGTACTTCATACGCTTCGTTGACTTCTTTGAATTTTTCTTCTGCTTCTTTATCGCCCTGGTTCTGGTCGGGATGATATTTCATCGCCATTTTACGGTAAGCCTTTTTCAGTTCAGCCTCCGTAGCGCCTTTATTTACGCCCAGCACCTCATAATAATCTCTTTTAGATGCCAACTTCCTCACCCACCTTTTGTATCAACGTGAAAAGCAGGATGCCCTCAAGGGGCACCCTTGCTATTCAATTTCATTTTAATTTATCGTGTAGCGGAAAGGCTTGGAAAACGAAGCGTTTTCCATATGGAATCCGCAAGCGGAAACCGCGCTTTTCGCTGAGGAGAATAGGCTGTCGCCTACTTGTAGGCACAGATCTATTCTTCTTCTGTCCCCCAACTCGAAAGCCCGCTTTCGAGTTAGCGGCTCAGCCGCAATTAGATT
This sequence comes from Anaerotignum sp., assembly GCA_017560955.1. Classification (GTDB taxonomy): domain Bacteria; phylum Bacillota; class Clostridia; order Lachnospirales; family Anaerotignaceae; genus Anaerotignum_A. Next base: position 1,452 of record JAFZDV010000246.1, on the reverse strand, counting down.
TCTGTACCGTCAACATCCACTACATCGGGGCCAGCTTCGCCGCCCTGTGCAGCCTGTGCCTGTGCATACAGTTTTTCAGACAGTTTGTAGAATTCCTGTTTCAGGGATTCTGTTGCTGCTTTCACATTTTCTGTGTCAGCTTCTGTCATTGTTTCAGGTGTCATATCTTTTACTGCATCTTTCAGTTTTGTCAGCTCAGCTTCAACTGTGGATTTATCCATGCTGTCCAGTTTGTCACCCATTTCTTCCATTGCTTTTTCTGTCTGGAAGATCAGGGAATCAGCTTCGTTTTTCGCATCGATTGCTTCTTTTCTCTTTCTGTCAGCTTCTGCGAACTGTTCTGCTTCTTTTACAGCTCTGTCGATTTCTTCATCGCTCAGGTTGGAACCTGCTGTGATTGTGATTTTCTGTTCTTTACCTGTACCCAGGTCTTTTGCAGAAACGTGTACAATACCGTTTGCGTCGATGTCGAATGCTACTTCGATCTGAGGAACACCTCTTCTTGCAGGAGCGATACCATCCAGTTTGAACTGACCCAGAGTTTTGTTATCTCTTGCCAGAGGTCTTTCACCCTGTACAACGTGGATATCTACTGCTGTCTGGTTGTCTTCTGCTGTGGAGAAGATCTGTTTTTTGTTTGTAGGGATTGTTGTGTTTCTGTCGATCAGTTTTGTAGCAACGCCGCCCAGAGTTTCGATACCCAGAGACAGAGGTGTTACGTCCAGCAGCAGGATGGAGCCTGCGCCTTCGTCGCCAGCCATTTTACCGCCCTGAATTGCAGCACCTACAGCTACACATTCATCGGGGTTGATGCCTTTGAAAGGTTCTTTGCCTGTGTATTTTTTAACTGCATCCTGTACAGCGGGAATTCTTGTGGAACCACCTACCAGCAGAACTTTGTCGATTTCGCCTGTGGACAGGCCAGCATCAGCCAGAGCCTGTTTTACGGGACCCATTGTTGCGTCTACCAGATCATGTGTCAGTTCGTCAAATTTTGCTCTTGTCAGAGTTACATCCAGATGTTTAGGGCCATCCTGATTCATTGTGATGAAGGGCAGGTTGATGTTTGTGGATGCTACTGTAGACAGTTCTTTTTTCGCTTTTTCAGCAGCTTCTTTCAGTCTCTGCATAGCCATTTTGTCTTTGGACAGATCCATGCCTTCTGCTTTTTTGAATTCGCCTACCAGGAAATCGATGACTCTCTGGTCGAAGTCGTCACCACCCAGGTGTGTGTTACCGTTTGTTGCCAGTACTTCGATAACGCCGTCACCGATTTCAATGATGGAAACGTCGAATGTACCGCCGCCCAGGTCGTATACCATGATTTTCTGTTCGTTTTCATTATCCAGACCGTAAGCCAGAGCTGCGGATGTGGGTTCGTTGATGATACGTTTTACATCCAGACCAGCGATTCTGCCAGCGTCTTTTGTTGCCTGTCTCTGAGAGTCATTG